>JAURXS010000351.1 GCA_030654305.1 bacterium
GAGCAACAGGATGGCCGCCGCGGCCACGAACTTCGAGGTCATCGATCGCCTCCAGGTAGGGCGTGGGTCGCCCGGCCGCCGGGGGCCGCCGGCGCCGGTTGCGGGGCATCCTAGCCGCGGTCCGCTCCGCGGGGCAACCCCCGGGTGGCGGGAATCGCCGGCCGATCGCGTAAGACGCTTGATGACAACGAGATGTTTCATCATCTAAATTCGGGCCTCCATCTTGACATTTCGGTGGAGTGCCGTCACATTATGGCCCTCGATTCGGCGACCCGGCTGCGTGCCGGGCCGTTTCTGCCCCGTACCATCAGCCGCGGCGCCGGTCCAGCGCCGTGCCGCGAGCGACCAGGAGTGGGCTTCGATGCCGCACCGTCACCGGCGCAACCCCGGGGAGAGCGATCCCGAGGCCAGGCCCCTGATCAAACGCAAGCGTGTCGGGTCTGACCGCCCGTCACCCGAGTCAGAAGTTCCGTTCTACAGCCGACGCACCCCGCGCGATGGGAGGGACCCAATGAAGAACGACTGGAACAACGACGAGACCATCGAGTTCGAGGACGACGACCTGGACGAGGACGACGATTTCGACGACGACGAGGACTTCGAAGAAGACGACGTCGAGGAAGAAGACGACGACAATTGACGTGGCCGCTGCATGACGATCCCGGGGCGTTCGGGGGCCTTCCGGAACGCCCCGTTCCGGACTGCTGCCGCTTTGCGGTGCTCCCGATCCCCTACGACGGCACCTCCACGTGGCGCAAGGGCGCCGACCGCGGCCCCGACGCCCTGCTCGCGGCGTCGGCGAACATGGAGCTGTACGACATCGAGACCGGCGGCGAGCCGTGGCGCGCCGGCATCGTCACGATGGCGCCGGTGCTGCACGACGGCCCGCCCGAGGGCATGGTGGCGAAGGTCCGCGCCGCTGCTGACGACCTACTGGACCGCGGCCTCACCGTGGTCGGGCTCGGCGGCGAGCACTCGGTGAGCATCGGCCTGATCCAGGCCCACGCGGCGCGCTTCCCCGGCCTGACGGTCCTGCAGTTCGACGCGCACGGCGACACCCGCGACAGCTACGAGGGCTCGCCCAACAACCACGCCTGCGTCATGGCGCGGGCGGCCGAAGTCGCCGACTATGTGCAGGTGGGCATCCGCAGCCTCGACGCCGCCGAGGCGCCGAAGGTCCGCCCCGACCGCACGTTCTACGCCCACGAGATCGGCGACGGCTACGACTTCATCCCGGCGGTCGTCGACCGCCTGTCCGGCCCGGTCTACGTGACCATCGACCTGGACGTGTTCGATCCCGGGATCATGCCGTCGACCGGCACTCCCGAGCCAGGCGGCCTCGCCTACCGGCAGGTCGTCCGCACCCTGGCCGCGGTGGCGCAGCGCCACCGCATCGTCGGCTTCGACGTGGTCGAGCTGCTGCCCGACCCCCGCAACCCCGGGCCGGATTTCCTGGCGGCGCGCCTGGCCTACCAGCTCATGGCCTACCTCACCGCCCGGCAGTAAGGAGTCCCCGATGCAGAAGAGCGATTTCCTCAAGGACCAGGTCCGCCACGTCGACGTCACGGCCTTCGACGCGCGTCCGCTGATCGACTCCTACCGCGACATGGCCTTCCAGGCCCGCAACCTGGCCACCGCGGCGGGGATCCTGCACCGCATGGAGTCCGACCACGGCTGCGGCGTCATCCTGACGCTCGCCGGCTCGCTGGTCAGCGCCGGCCTGAAGGACGCCATCGCCCTGATGATCGAGAACGACATGGTGGACGCCGTGGTCTCCACCGGCGCCAACATCGTCGACCAGGACTTCTTCGAGGCGCTGGGCTTCCGCCACTACAAGGGCACGCCCTTCATCGACGACCAGATGCTGCGCGGGCTGGCCATCGACCGCATCTACGACACCTACATCGACGAGGACGAGCTGCGCATCTGCGACATGACCATCGCCGAGATCGCCGAGGGCCTCGCGCCCCGCCCCTACTCCTCGCGCGAGTTCATCGCGGCGATGGGCGCCTTCGTCGAGTCCCGCGGCCTGAAGGCCGACCACTCCATCGTCCACGCCGCCTGGCGCAAGGGCGTGCCGATCTTCTGCCCCGCCTTCAGCGACTGCTCGGCCGGCTTCGGCCTGGTGCACCACCAGTGGGGCCGCGAGAAGTACCTGACCATCGACTCGGTGGCCGACTTCCGCGAGCTGACGCAGATCAAGCTCGCGGTCGGCGAGACCGGCATCCTGATGCTCGGCGGCGGCGTGCCCAAGAACTTCACCCAGGACGTGGTGGTCGCCACCGAGATCCTGGGCCGCGAGCAGCCGATGCACAAGTACGCCATCCAGCTGACCGTCGCCGACGAGCGCGACGGCGCCCTCTCGGGCTCGACGCTCAAGGAGGCCTGCTCCTGGGGCAAGGTGGACACGGTGTACGAGCAGATGGTCTACGGCGAGGCGACCGTCACCTTCCCCCTGCTGGTCAGCGACGCCTGGCACCGGGGCGGCTGGCGCGGGCGGCCCGCGCGGCGCTTCAACGACCTCTTCTAGGGAGGGGAAGGCGGCGATGGGCGCGACCCAGGACAGCTTCGACCTGCAGCCGGGCCGCGTCCTGGCGCGCAAGTTCGAGGTGATCCGTCGCCTGGGCGCCGGCTGGGAGGGCGAGGTCTACCTGGTGCGCGAGCGCGCCACCGGCATCGACCGCGCGGCCAAGCTCTTCTTCCCCGAGCGCAACCCCCGCAACCGCACCCTCAACGAGTACGCGCGGCGCCTGCACCGGCTGCGCGAGTGCCCGATCCTGGTCAGCTACGTCACCCAGGAGACGATCCGCGCGCACGGCGCCGACGTGTCGGTGCTGATCTCCGAGTTCGTCGACGGGGAGATGCTCTGCGAGTTCCTGGCGCGCCAGCCGGGGCACCGCCTCGACGTCTTCCAGGGGCTGCACCTGCTGCACGCGCTGGCCGAGGGCGTCTCGGCGATCCACGCCAACAACGACTACCACGGCGACCTGCACGCCGCCAACGTCATCGTCCGGCGCCTGGGTCTGGGCTTCGAGGTGCGCCTGCTCGACCTGCACCGCTGGCCGGGCACGCGCAGCTCGAACATCCAGGAGGACGTCTGCAACCTCGTGCGCCTGCTCTACGACGTGCTGGGCGGGCAGCGCACCTACGCGAAGCACCCGCCCGAGATCAAGGGCGTCCTGCGCGGCCTGCGCCGCTCGCTGATCCTCGAGAGCTTCCGCACCGCCGGCGACCTCGCCCTGCACCTCGAGACCATGCCCTGGGAATCCCGGTGAACCGCCGCGGGGGCGCGGCGTGACGCCAGAACAGATCCAACCAGCCGGCTTCGACATCCTCCACGAGAATGGCCCCTGCCTGGTGATCGGCAAGCCGCCGGGCTTGCTGACGCAGGCGCCGCCGGGCATCGACAGCCTGGAGGCGCGCGTCCGCGCTTTCCTGCAGGCGCGCGACGGCCGCGCCCCCGGCGCCCACCTGGGCGTCGTGCACCGCCTGGACCGCCCGGCGAGCGGCGCGCTGCTGCTGGGGCTCGCACCGACGGCCACACGCGAGCTCAGCCGGCAGATCGAACAGCGCCGGGTGCGCAAACTCTACTGGGCGCTGGTGGCCGGCGCGCCGGCGCCGGCGGCGGGCGCCTGGACGGACCACGTGCGCAAGGTGCCGGACGAGCCGCGGGCGGAGATCGTGCCGGCCGACCACCCGGACGCCCGGCCGGCGACGCTGCGCTACCGCACGCTGCACGGCGGGCCGGACTTCACCTGGCTCGAGATCGAACTGGAGACGGGACGCACGCACCAGATCCGGCTGCAGGCGGCGAGCCGGGGGCATCCGGTCGTGGGCGACGCGCAGTACGGGTCGACGGCGCCCTTCGGGGAACAGCACGAGGATGTTCGGCTGCGGGCGATCGCACTGCACGCGCGGCGGCTGGGCTTCCGGGATCCGGTCACGGGAGGCGAGGTCGAGGTGGTCGCGGAGCCGCCCGGGGCTTGGGGCGGGTTCGCGCCCTGAGGGAAACGGAGAGGTCCGGGCGCCGATCGGCAGCCCGGACCTCTGCGCGTCGTCATGCGGCTTAGCGGCCGCCGGCCAGCTTCAGCTGGGTGTCGAAGACCTTGCGCCGGGACTTGGCGAGCTCGACCTCCTTGGCCGACAGGTCCTTGAGGCGGTCGGCCTCGCGGATGCGGGCGTCGAGGGTCTGGCCCTCGTACTTGCGGATCTCGAGCTCCGCGGCCTGGAGCCGGCCCATCAGCGACGCCGTCAGCGCCTCCCGCAGCAGCGCGTCGCGCTCGCCGCGCTTGGCCGCCAGCGTCAGCTCCTCTTCGCAGGCGCGGGCCGAGGCCGTGGCGAGCTCCACCATCGCCTTGGCGTGCGCCACCTCGCGGGCGCGCAGGTCGGCGCGCCGCTCCAGGAGCTGCTTCTCCAGTTCGGCCTGCTTCTTCTGCCCCTCGAGGTCGAGCTTGCGGACCTCGTCCTTCTCCTTCTTGGCCAGGTCCAGGCGGCTCTTCACGGCGTCGAGCTCGCTCTGCTTCAGGCGGATGCGGGTCTCGGAGCGGGCCTTCATCGCCATCGCCCGCTGCAGGCGCATCTCACCCTCGGCACGCTGGGCCTGGGCCTCGCCCAGCTCGGACTGGATCTCGGCGACGTCGCGGATCGCGACCAGGGCGAGCAGCGAATCGGCCGCCGCGTCGAAGGCCTGCAGCTGGGGCTGGACCGCGGACATGGCGCTGATCGGATCCTGCGCGCGGGCGCCGCCGGCGGCGACGGCCGCGACGGCCGCCAGTGCGAACAGCGCGAGGGTCAGGGATCGTCTCGTCTCCCGAGCAATCAACATCTTCGAGCCTCCCGGTGATGGTGCAGTCATGTGCGAGTTCCTGAAATCGGAATCCGGCACCCAAGATATGCATCATCGACCTTCAGCGCACCAGTTGTCGCGATCTTGAGGGTCGGCATTCATCGGTGACAGGATCGAGGGCGACGAGCCGCGCCCGCAGGCCGCGGTCAGGGCCGTGCGAAGCGGCCCCAGTACACGATCATGTACCCGACCGTCGCGCCGGCGTGGCCCAGCATCGCCGGCCAGACGTTGCCGAGGCGCTCGCGCAGCCAACCCCAGAAGCAGCCGGCGGCGAACACGGCCAGCAGCGCCGGCAGCGCCGCGGACCACGAGCCCAGCAGCACCAGCAGCGTCACGCCGTGGTAGGACGCGTACGCCAGCGCCGCGGCCGCGATCGCCGCCGGCCGCGGGCGCCAGCCCGCCAGCCGCGTCTGGACGTACCCGCGCCAGTACGACTCTTCCGCCGGGCCGTTGAGCAGCAGCATCACGGCGAGCATGGCACCGCTGTGCGACCGGTCGACGCCCCAGCCCGCCAGCCCGTCCAGGACGCGCTGGTCCACCAGCAGGACCCCTTCCAGAACCTTGAAGCCGAACCAGGATCCCGCCGCCATCACGACGCCGACCACGAGGCCGGCGAGCAGGCCGGCCCCGGCCCGTCCTCCGGTCCACCCCACTTCCCTCGCGTGGTCGCGCCAGGAGCGGCGCCGCAGCAGCACGCTGTCGATCAGCGGCCAGAGCAGGCAGATCCCGAAGTGGTAGGCCAGGAAGACGGCCCACACGCTGTGCAGGCCCGCCAGAGCGGCGACCACGACGGCGGGCGGGACCAGCAGCAAGAGGAGCGCCTCGCGCCCGCTACGGTGTCGATCGACCATAGCGTCATCCCCGGGCGCGCGTCGCGCCGGCGGAGGTGCGAGAACTTCGACGCCCGTCCGCGGCGCCTTCACTCCACGAGCATCACTCGGGCCGTGCTCACCCCGCCCGCGGCGCGCAACCGCAACAGATAGGCGCCCGCCGCCGGAGCTGACCCGCCGGCGCTCCCGTCCCAGACCGCCGCCTGGCGCCCCGCCGGCAGGTCGGCGTCAAGCAGGACCGCAACGCGGCGCCCCCGCAGGTCGAAGGCCTCCAGGAGGGCGTGCCCGGCGGACGGCAGCTCAAAGCTCACGGTCGTGCGCGGGTTGAAGGGGTTCGGGAACGCCCGCAACGTCGCGGCGACCGCCGGCAACGCCTCGGCCGCGGTCACGCCCTCGCGCACCTCGTCCAGGAACCAGAGCGCCGACTCCGGCGTGATGGTCACGTGCTCCTGGTTCTGCGACGGCACGTGGAGGGCGTCGAAGGTGGTGCGGCTCATCAGGTCGGGATCCGCGAGCACGTCGTGCAGCGGCCCGACGCCGGCGAGGTCGAGCGCGCTGACCGTCGGGATGAAGCAGTGGTGGCCGAAGAGCGCCTCGATGTCGCCGTAAGGCACGCTGGTGGTGTCCATCTGCGCCATCGACGACCGCCAGCCGCCGGGCGCGCCGTCCCACGACACGGCGCCGGCGACCGTCACGTCCTGGTAGGTGTCCGGCAGCGGCCAGATCACGTTCATCACGCCCTGGAAGATGCGCGCCGAGGTCTGCTGCGGCACCGCCCACACGTTGCCCCGGATGTCCACCAGGAACGAGTCGTACTCGTAGCGGATGATCTGCTGGGCGGGTGCGAAACCCTGGTTCGTCGCGGCGCCCGAACCGTTGGCCACCGCGACGCGGCGGCAGGGCGGCAACCCGACCGCCTGCAGGTCGGCCTCGAAGGCGGTGCGCAGCGGGTCGGCGGCGGCCGTGGTCCCGCTCGTGGCGAGGTGGTGCTGCAGCAGCAGCTGCCGCGCGGCGGGCGTGTCGAGGCGGCTCAGCAGGAAGGCGGCGGCCTCCGAATCGTCCTGGAAGAAGTCGAGCCAGTGCTGGAGGCCCAGCGGGATGACGGCACCGCGTTGCGGCGAATCGAAGGCGATCCAGGTGCGCACGCCGGAATCGATCTGCTGCTGCGCCAGCCAGCCCAGGGCGTAGCGCGAGACCAGGCCGCCCATGCTGGCGCCGATCAACGCGCTGGTGCGCTGCGGACCGACGGCCGCGCGGACCATCCCCAGCAGCTCGGTCAGCACGAAGGCGTTGCGCTGGATGGGCGCGGTGGCGGACGCGAAGTCCAGCACCACGGCGTCGTAGCCCTCGGCGCGCAGCGTCTCGATGAGCTGCTCCTGGTTCAGCATCTCGTAGAGCACGTCCCAGCCCATCGTGTCGTCGAGGTCGAAGCCCTCGACCACGACCACGGGGTTGGCCAGCTGGGTGTGGCCCTCGGCGAGGTAGACGTAGGCCGAGCCGGCGCCGGCGGTGCCGTCGTAGGGCACGCTCGCCGTGACGGGCCAGGTCTCGGTCGGCTGCGGGGTCTGCAGCGCGGCGACATCGAGCGTGAAGGCGGCGTGGCGCAGGGCGCCGTCGGGCGTCGTCGCGCGCAGGCGCAGCGTGTG
>JAURXS010000352.1 GCA_030654305.1 bacterium
GCACCACGGCGTCGTAGCCCTCGGCGCGCAGCGTCTCGATGAGCTGCTCCTGGTTCAGCATCTCGTAGAGCACGTCCCAGCCCATCGTGTCGTCGAGGTCGAAGCCCTCGACCACGACCACGGGGTTGGCCAGCTGGGTGCGGCCCTCGGCGAGGTAGACGTAGGCCGAGCCGGCGCCGGCGGCGCCGTCGTAGGGCACGCTCTCCGTGACGGGCCAGGTCGTGGTGGGCTGGGGGGTCTTCTGCGCGGCGACCTCGAGCGTGAAGGCGGCGTGGCGCAGGGCGCCGTCGGGCGTCGTCGCGCGCAGGCGCAGCGTGTGGATGCCCGTGGCGGTGTAGCTCGCGGTGAGCCGGCCATCGGGGCCGACGTCGCGCCAGCCGCCGCCGTCGTCGGGGTCGACCTCGAGGCGCGGCGGCAGGCCGCCGACGCACAGGTCGGCGGCGAAGGACAGCTCGATCCGGGCGCCGCGGTAGGTCACGGGGCGCAACGCGGCGGCGGCGAAGACGCGGCCGGCGACGACGTCGGCGCGGGACCAGGTCTGCCGGTCGGCGGGCGAGCCGGGCCGCAGGCGGTCGTAGGCCGCATCCAGCAGGGCGACCGGCACGACCTCGGGCGCGGCTTCCAGCAGCGCGCGCCGCTCCAGGTCGCGCGGCTCGGGCCAGCCGCGCGCGATGACGCTGGCGCGGCGCAGCTCGAAGAGCATCTGGCGCCACAGGCCGGTCGTGGCCGCGGGCGCGTCCGGAGCGCCGTCGAAGCGCTCGAGACCGGACAGGGGGGCGGCCAGGTCGACGAGCGTGCCGGTCGGGACGTCGGCGGCGGTCAGCCCGGACGGCAGTACGGGTGTCGCCGCGGGGGGACGAGCCGAGGCGAGGACGGGCACCGCCGGGCACAGGAGCAGCAGGACGACGAAGGCGATCCGGATGCGGGGCATGGCACTTCCTTCGGGGTGGTTCACGGCGCGCGGCCGTCGGCGTCTGCGGAGTCTAGCACATGCGGTTCCCAGCCGATCGGGCGTCCACATCAGCATGCCACGAATTCGGATAAATTCAGACCACTATTGCTTCCGACACGCCGGACATGTCATGATTGGCGACACGCTTCGGCAACCAATCAGGTCCCGGTCGCGGGCAACGACAGGAGAACTGCATGAATAACAACAAGTTCATCGCCATGGCGGCCATGGCGATGCTGGCGGCATCGACCGTGTCCGCCCAGGTCTGGACCGAGGACGGCGACGCCGGCGAGCTGCTCGGCACAGCGCAGATCACGCTCGGCGCCGGTGGCCTCGCCACCATCGACGGCATCCTCGCGGAGCATGATGACGTCGATGTCTACTGCATCCAGCTGACGGCCACGCCGCCGGCGGGCCTCCCCCTGGTCTCCCTGCAGTGCGCCCTGGACGCCGGCCCGAGCCCCTGGCTGTTCGACGCCGCCGGCCTCGGGGTGCGCGCCAACCAGATCTGCGCGGGCGGCATGAAGATCCTCACGGCACCGAACGTGTCGCTGGCGCCGGGCCTGTACTACGTCGCGGTGTCCCACAACGACCACACTCCGTCGTCGGCCGGCGGCGTCATCTGGCAGACCCCGGTCTTCGGACCCACGAGCCCCGACGGCTCGGGGGCGGGTAGCGGGCTGCTGAACTGGATCGGGCCGCTGACGTTCGTGCCGCCGACCACCTACCAGATGTCGCTGGGCTGGATGACCTACTGCGACGGGGCCACGCCCGCGGAGCAGGCCTCTTGGAGCACGCTCAAGTCGATGTACGGCGACTAGCGCGTCGGATCGGCGGCGGCGGCTTTCAGCGCCTCTTCGCGCTCGTGCAGCGCGCGATGGCAGCGGCCGCAGAGCGTGATCAGGTTGTCGGGAGTCGTGCGTCCGCCCGTCCCAACGGGAGTGCGGTGATGGACCTGGAGGTGCTGGGTGTGGCCGCAGCCATCGACTTGGCAGCGATGACCATCGCGGGCCAGGACGAGGCGCCGCATCCGCGGCGGCACTGCCCGGCGCAGGCTCCCATCGGGTCCCTGCACTTCGGCTTCGCAGGCGGCGCTTGCGAGAAGCGCGGCGGAGACGGCCAGGTCGCCGCGTGACGTGGCGACCGCGGCCGACCGGCAATCCGGGCACTGCCGGATCGCGAGCCGCACGACGACCCCGGCGCCGCCCTGCTCGATCAACCCAGCCAGGAGTTCATCCGTCGGCACCCCCGGGGTCGCGACCCGCGCGGCGGCCAGCCAGGCTTCCCAGATCGCGAAGCGGTCGTCGTGGAAAGCGACGGTGACGAAGTGGGACTTCGGCACGGATGACGGAGGCGGGACGAAGGCTGCGCGGCGTGGCGGTGACGACGCGATCGGCTTCACGGGCGTTGATACCCGCCTGACCACTTCGGCCAGCGAACGCACGGACAGGCCTTTGGCGGTGTCGATCCACGCCTGCTCGGTCGCCGGCGTCGCGGCGCGGCACAGCAGTTTGGCCTGCGACCAGTTCAAGTCCCCATTCTCGATGCCCGCCGCGACGCCGGGAAGCAGCGGCAAACGTCGGGCAAGCTCCAGGAAGCTGTTGCATTGAGCGCGGGTCAACCCCGCTTCGGCGGCCGCATATTCCGCGATCGTGCGATAGCCGAGCACGCCATGGACATTGCGGTTCCGGATCTGGAGCAAGTAGTGGCAACTGCGGACGAGCCCTCGTTTGAGCTGCTGGACCGATTCGACGAAGCTGTGATGAAGGGCCAGTTCCGCTGGGGTCGCCGAAGTGGGGATCGACTCACTCATCGGGCCTCATTTGATGAAATGCTAGTGCTTCATCATGACGTCACCACGATTTCTGACATTTGCTCAAATTGGACTAGTGGCGGTCAGCGGCGTTGACTCGGATCGCGCTGCGGCTTGTTCCGCAGGCTTCATGCCGATTTCCGGTGATTTCCTGCAACCCCGCCTCCCCCCCGCCGTCCTAGACCGATCCCCGCCGGGCGGCGATTGTCAAATCCGCTCCGGTGGTAGATCTTGTAGCGTTCGCCGATCTCCGCGCCCCCGCCCGGGCCCGGCCGCAACCAGTGAAGGGATCGCAGACCCATGACGATCGCGAAACTCCCCCGCTTCCTCCTGTTCGCGCTCCTCCTGGCGGCCGCCGCCGGTTGCGGTGGCGGCAAGCAAGACGCTCCCGCCGGAGGCGCGCAGGCCGAGGCCCGCGCCGGCGGTCCCGGGGGCCAGCCCGAGGAGCCGGCCGTGCCGGTCGCCGTGGCGCCGGCGGAGCTGGGGGCCATCTCCAGCTACTACAAGGCGACCGCGACGCTGGAAGCCGAGAAGGAGGCGCAGGTGCTCGCCCGCGTCGCCGGCGTGATCGCGGCCCTGTCCGCCGAGGAGGGCGACCGGGTGGGCGCGGGGGCCGCGCTGCTGCGCATCGACAACAACGAGTACCGCCTGCGCGCCGACCAGGCCGCGGCGGCGGCGGCGAACCTCCGCACGCGCTTCCAGCGCCTGCAGGCCATGCGCGACGAGGACCTGGCCACGGTCGAGGAGTTCGAGGCCGCCCGCAGCGAGCTGGCCCGGGCCGAGGCCGACGAGGGGCTCGCGCGCCTGAACCTGTCCTACACCGAGGTGGTCGCGCCCTTCGGCGGGCGCGTGACGCGCCGCCTGGCGAGCGTCGGCCAGAACGTGTCGGTCGGCACGCCGCTGTTCGCGCTGGCCGACTTCGACCCGCTGCTGGCGAAGGTCCACGTGCCCAGCCGCGAGTTCAACAAGCTGCGGCAGGACCAGGCCGTCGAGCTGGTGCTCGACAGCGTCGGCCAGCGCGTGCAGGGGCGCATCAAGCTGATCAGCCCGGTCATCGACCCCGCCAGCGGCACGATCAAGATCACGATCGAGATCCCGGACTACCCCGAGGGCACGCGCCCCGGCGACTTCGCCCAGGTGCAGATCGTCACCGAGCGGCGCGAAGGCGCGGTGCTGGTGCCGCGGTCGGCCGTGCTGACGGACAAGGGCGAGACCGTCGTCTACGTGGCGGCCGGCGGGGGCGAAACGATTGGCGGGGGCGAAACGACTGGCGGGGACGGGGCGACCGCCGAGCGCCGCGTCGTCGAGGTCGGGTTCACCGACGACGAGCGGACCCAGATCCTGAGCGGCCTGGCGGCGGCGGAGCGGGTCGTGGTCAAGGGCCAGCGCTCGCTGAAGCACGGCTCGAAGCTGAAGGTCCTCGCCGAGGGGGCCGGCTCCTGATGCGCGCGTTCGTCGATCTCGCCGTCCGCCGCCGGGTCAGCGTCGTGATGGCGGCGCTGGCGATCATCGTCTTCGGCGTGGTGGCCTACGGGCGGCTGGCGCTGGAGCTGTTCCCCGACATCACCTACCCCTCGCTCACGGTGCGGACCGAGTTCCCCGACACGGCGCCCCAGGAGGTGGAGAACCTCGTCACGCGGCCGGTCGAGGAGTCCGTCGGCGTGCTGCGCGGCCTGCAGTCGATCCACTCGGTGTCGCGGCCCGGCATGTCGGAGGTCACGCTCGAGTTCGAGTGGGGCGCGGACATGGACCTGCTGTCGATGGAGGTCCGCGAGAAGCTCGACCGCCTGCTCCTGCCCGCCGAGACCACCGACCCGGTCGTGCTGCGCTACGACCCGAGCCTGGACCCCATCATCCGGCTCGCGCTGTCGGGCACCGATGACCTGACCGTGCTGCGCCGGCTCGCCGACAAGCAGCTCAAGCAGGACTTCGAGACGCTCAAGGGCGTGGCCGCGGCGCAGATCAAGGGCGGCTTCGAGGAGGAGATCCAGGTCGACGTCGACCAGGACCGCCTCGCGGCGCTGGGGCTCCCGCTCGAGGCGGTGCGGCAGGTGCTGGGCGTGGGCAACGTCAACCTGCCCGGCGGCGCCCTGCGCGGGCGCGACGACCAGTTCCTGATCCGCACCATCAACGAGTACGACGACGTCGCGGAGATCGCCGACCTGATCGTGCGGCGCGACGAGCGCGGCGTGGTGCGCATCGGGGACGTGGCCGAGGTGCGGCGCGGCGTCAAGGAGCGCGAGGAGATCACGCGCGTGGACGGCGCGGAGTCGGTGGAGATCTCCCTCTACAAGGAGGGCGACGCCAACACCGTGACGGTGGCCAAGCGCCTGCGCGAGCGCCTCGCGGCCTGGCAGGACGGCAAGCTGCCGCCGGGCACGCAGCTGACCGTGCTGTTCGACCAGTCGCACTTCATCCAGCAGTCCGTGGACGAGGTGCGCGACGCCGCCCTGGTCGGCGGCCTGCTGGCGATCCTGGTGCTGATGCTGTTCCTGCGCGACCTGCGCAGCACGCTGATCATCGCCACCTCGATCCCGATCTCGGTGGTGGCGACCTTCGTCGCCATGTACAAGCTCGACATCACCATGAACGTCATGTCGCTGGGCGGGCTGACCCTGGGCATCGGCATGCTCGTGGACAACTCCATCGTGGTGCTCGAGTCGATCTACCGGCGGCGCCGCGAGGGGGCCTCCCTCTACCGCGCGGCCGTGGACGGCACCTCGGAGGTCGCCGCCGCGGTGACCGCCTCGACCCTGACCTCGGTCGCGGTCTTCGTGCCGATCGTGTTCGTCGAGGGCATCGCCGGGCAGCTCTTCCGCGACCAGGCCCTGACGGTGACCTTCAGCCTGCTGGCCTCGCTGGTGGTCGCCATCACGCTGATCCCCATGCTGAGCGCGGCGGGGTCCAGGCTGCCGGGCGACGCGGAGCGCCGGCGGGAGACCGCCGCCGCCGTCCCGGTCGACGACGAGTTCGCGATCCTGCCCGCGGCGACGATGACCCTCGGCCGCTTCTCCATCGGCTTCGACGCCCTGCTGCGGACCTCGCTGCGCCGCAAGTGGCTGACGCTCGGGATCGGGTTCGCCCTGTTCGCCCTGTCCATGGCCGCCGTGCCGCTGCTGCAGACAGAGCTGATCCCCCAGCTCAGCGAGGGCGAGTTCTTCTTCGAGGCCACCCTGCCCGAAGGCGCCTCGCTCGCGGCGACGGACCGCGCCCTGCAGGTCATGGAGCGGGCGGCCGCCGCCGAACCCGGGGTGGCCGTGCAGTAC
>JAURXS010000353.1 GCA_030654305.1 bacterium
CGTCCACGAGGCCGTGCTGGCCGCCGGCGACCGCGAATCCGGCTGCACCGTCCACCTCGTCAGCGACGTCTACGACGCCGGCGAGATCCTCGGCCAGCTCCGCGTCCCCGTCCTGCCCGGCGACACCCCCGATACCCTCGCCGCCCGCGTCTTCGCCGCCGAATGCGAACTCTACCCGCGCATCATCGCCGCGCAGGCGCGGGCGTTGCTGGGTGACCGCTGATCTCGGTTGTTCCGGTCACGACCTCGATCCCAGCCATACCCCTCGATGTGATGCGACTCGGGTCCACACTTCCTGCCGTGACAGGGGACGCGCTCCGGGCACCTCGTGTGCCCGGAGCGCGTGGCCTTCCGGCCCTTTCGCCATCCTGGCTTCAGGGCCTCCAGGACACCCCTGACCCGGCAGGAAGTGCTGGCCCAAGTCGAACAGCGGCATGGGGCGGGGCAGGGACGATTTCGTCGCCGGAAGCGAACCGGTCAGCGCACGAGTCGGACGGCGAGCGAGCGCACGCTTCCGGCGTGTTCCAGGCGCAGCATATAGGTGCCCGAAGGCAGCGGACGGCCCGCATCGTCCCGGCCTTCCCAGATCGCGAGGCCGGCTCCGGCGGGTTGCTCAGAGTCCAGCAGCACGGCAGCGCGGCGGCCGCGCAGGTCGTAGGCGGTCAGGCGCGCGAGTCCCGGCACCGGCAGGTCGAAGCGCACGACCAGCCGCGGGTTGAAAGGGTTCGGGGCGGCGGCCAGAGCGAGGACCGCCGCCGGCGCCGGCGGCAGGGCGGTCTCGGCCAGCACACTCCCTGCGTCGATCAGCCGGTAGACGGCGCCGGACCGCGGCGCCGAGGCGTCGCGCAGCCGGCCCGCCTCGGGTTCCGTCAGCGGTCCCAGTTCGATGACACCGCCGTCGGGATCGCGGCGCTCGAGGCACGGCTCTCCGCCCGGCGGCAGCCCGCGCACCTGCCAGCGCACATCGGCGGCGCCCCCCTGCCATACCGCCGTGAACTCCTCGACCATCGCCGGCACGACCAGGGCGTTGCGCAGCAGCCGCACGCCGTCGTAGCCGTCGGCCAGCACCGCATCCCGCCCGTCCGCCGCGAGGCCGGCCGCGTACGCGGTCGCGTACCAGCCGACCTGGTAGGGATCGAGCGCGACGCCGGCGTCCAGGACCCTCAGGCCCGCGCTCCCCGCGGCGGCGTAGAGGTGGCCGAGCGCGGCGTCCAGCCCCTGCACGTAGCCCGGCAGCGCGACGGTGTGGTGCAGCGACAGCGCGGCGGCGTCCGTCGCGTCGACGACGCGCACGCCGGCCGCCCCGGCCGCGACGTAGATCGCCCCGTCGAGGCGCGCGACGGCCAGCGTCTCGCCCGCCAGCGTCAGCGTGTCGCGCGGCGCCGGCGCGCCGGGGTTGAGCAGGTCGAAGGTGACCAGCCCCACGGACGCGACCGCCACCACGACGTCGTCGCCTTCGGCCGCGACATCCACCGCGTCGCCGGGCGTGCCCGCCTGGCCGATCTCGAAGGGCGCGGCCGGATTGGCCGCGTCCAGCACGCGCAGGCCGCCGGCTCCGGCCGCGACGTAGAGCCGGTTGCCCTCCAGGCACAGGGCGCGGGCGTCCCCGCCGGTGCCGTAGATGCCGGTGACGACCGGCGCCGAGGGCAGGCCCGCGTCGATCACGGCCAGCCCCGCGCCGCGCACTGCGGCGTAGACCTGGGTGCCGCGGACGGCCACGTCCGCCACCGGCGCGCCCAGCGCCACCGACGCGACCTCGAAGAGGCGCGAACCGTCGCGCAGCACCAGCAGTCGCAGGCCGTGCTCGAGGTCGGCGACGGCGATGAGGCTGTCGCGCCGCGACGCCGCCGCCGCGTTGCCCCGCATCAGGTAGCCGCCGATCTCGACGGGAGCCGCCGGTGCCGTGACGTCGACGATCCGCAGCCCGGGCCAGGAATCCGCCACGTAGGCCCGCCCGCCCGCGGCGGCGACGTTCCAGGCGTGGCCCTCGGTGTCCAGGACGGCCAGTTGGACCGGCGCGGCCGGCGCGGTCACGTCGACGATGCGCAGCCCGGAGGTGCCGTCGGCCACGTAGGCCCGTCCGGCGTCGACCGCGACGCCGTAGGCCCACCCGGCCGTGTCCAGGGAACCGACCTCGCGCGGGTGGGCGGGGTCGGCGACGTCGACGACGCGCAGGCCCAACACGCCGTCGGCCAGGTAAACGTGCGTGCCGGCCGCGGCCACGCCGTAGACGCCGCCCCAGGTGCCGAGGTAGCCGACCTGGACCGGGTGCGCCGGCGAGGACACGTCGATCACGCGCAGGTCGCCGGAGAAATCGCACAGGTAGAGCGTGCTGCCGCTCAGGGCCAGGCGCGAGAGGTCGTCGCCGGGGTCCAGCCCGCCGATCAGGGAAGGGGACGCGGGATCGGCCAGGCTCACCACGCGCAGGCCGCGGGCCAGGTCGGCCAAGTAGGCCACGCCGTTCCCCAGTGCGACGCCGCGCACGTCGGCGCCCGCTTCGACGAACGAGCCGACGATGTGCGGCTCGCCCGGGTCGCTCGCGTCGATCACGCACAGGCCGGACGTCCCGAGCGCCGCCACGATCAGCCCGGCGTCGACGGCCAGGTCCTCCACCGTCGCCGGCAGGGCGACCTTCCCCAGCGGGCGCGGCGCGCCGCCGTCGTCGAGGTCCGCCAGGTCGAGCGCCGACCCGTTGCCCACGTGCACGACGCCGTCCGCGAGCCGCACGACGCGGCACGGGCCGTTGAACCAGTGGGCGAGTTCGCGGACGTTCTGGGCGTCCTGGGCCGGCGCGGGAACGGCGCCGAAGGTGCCTGCCAGGCAGGCGAACAGCAGGGTGCGGCGGGTCATCCTTGACCTCCCGTTGGATTTCCGGCCGGATCGTGCGCCAGCACGGCACCGCGCGTCAAGGAAAAGCGGGGCGTCGCGCTCGGGCATGGAAAAAAGACCACAGTGGCGGCATCCTGAAGCCGATGACACGGACTGGCCGTTCCCGTCACGGAACCGACAAGGCGAGGAGCACCGGGATGCACAAATACGTGATCATGGGCGTGCAGGGTTGCGGCAAGGGCACGCAGGCCAAGCTGCTGGCCACGGATCTCGACCTCGCCCACATCAGCGTCGGGGACATCTTCCGCTGGAACATCCAGCACCACACGAAGCTCGCCGCGCGCATCAAGCGGATCGTCGCCGACGGGAAGCTGGTGCCCGACGAGATCGTGGCCGACATCGTCCACGCCCGCCTCGACGAGCACGACTGGAACTACGGCTTCATCCTCGACGGTTTCCCGCGCAACCGCACGCAGGCCGAATTCTTCCTGGAGCGGTTCGACATCGACGCGGTGATCGACATCCAGGTGCCCGACCACGTGGTGCTGGAGCGGGTGATGTCGCGCCGACTGTGCAGCGGCTGCGGCCTGGACTACAACCTGATCCACCACCGCCCCGCCGTCGCCGACCGCTGCGACGTGTGCGGCGGCGTCCTGGTCGCGCGCCCCGACGACACGGCCGCGGCCCTGCGGGCCAGGCTGGCCGACTTCCACGCCATGACCCGCCCCGTGCTCGACCTGTTCTCCCGCAAGGAGCTCGTCGTGCGGGTCGACGGCAGCCTGCCCGTCGACGAGGTGCAGGCGGCGATCCGCCGCGAACTCGGGCTGTCCGCGAGCCGGCAACCGGCGCAGGCAGTCCGATGATCCGCATCACGCTGCACGATACGGCCGAGTCGCTCGCGGGGAAGCCCGGCGAGGACTACGTCCTGCTGATCACCGAGGACCAGGTGCCGGCGCTGCCGAGGATGCGGGAGAAGCTCCAGGGCCACACCGTCAGCGGCGCGGTGGTGCCCTACCTCCTCGCCGACCGGCGCGTGATCGCCGAAGGCATCGCCTGCCTGGCGCTGCCGCGGTCCGGCATGTTCGCCCAGGTCCTGCCGATGACCGCGGACACGGCGGCGGTCGAGCGCGCGATCGGCGGCCGCGACTTCGCGTCCCTGCTGCTCTTCGCCGACGGGCTCTCCCGCCATCTCGACGACTTCGTCGACGCGCTCGGGAGCGCCGTGCGGGATCGCGACGTGCTGGGGACCGGCGTGGGCACCAAGGACTTCCGACCCGTCCCGGTCGTCTTCGACGCCGCGGGGCTCCGTTCCGACGCGGCGCTGCTCGTGGGCACCGGCCTGCGCCTGCGCATCGCCGCCCGCCACGGTTGGGAACCGATCCACGGGCCGCTGGTGGTGACCCGCGCCGAGGGCAACGTGCTGCACGAGCTCAACGGCGAACCGGCGTTCAACGTCTACCGGCGGATCCTCTCTGAGCAGGAAGGCGCCGGCATCCGCCCCGAAAACTTCCTCGCCGTGGCCAAGTCCTACCCCTTCGGCATCGCCTCGTCCAAGGGCGGCGAGTTCATCGTGCGCGACCCCATCCGCGCCAACCCCGACGGTTCGCTGACGGTCGTCTCCTCGGTGCGCCGCCTCGACGGGCTCTACGTCATGAAGGGCGTCCGCCGGCAGCTCCTGGACTCCTCGCGGGCCCTCTCGCGCGACACCTTCGCGGGCGGCGGCATCGACCAGGCCTTCCTGTTCGACTGCATCTCGCGGGTGATGTTCCTGGAAGACGATTTCATGCGGGAACTCGACGGCGTCTGCGAGGGCGCCGGCGCGGCCGGACCGCGGATCTTCGGGATCACCAGCGTCGGCGAGATCACCAACGCGGGGCACAGCTGCATCAAGGTGCTCAACAAGACCGCCCTGCTCGGAGCCGTGCAGGGGGTCTGACCCGGCCGTCGCCTTACCGGTACGCAGCCTTGATCCCGCCGAAACTCGCCCGCTCCGCCCCCACTTCGCTCTGGATCGACAGGTCGAGCGTGTAGGCGCCGCAGCCCGCCGTGGTGTGGCTGTCGACGACGAGGTAGAAGGTGCGATCGTCGAACCAGCTGGCGTGCCGAATCGACTCGGTGCCGCCGGGTCCGAACTCGTCGGCGGATTCCAGGCAGGTGAACATCGTGCCCTCGACGCGGCACTCGGCGCTCACCATCAGCACGGCGTCGCCCGCGTGCGTGACCTCGGCCCTGAAGGACGACCCCATGGGCACGGGGATCGCGTAGTAGTCCTCGCAGCCGTTGTGCGTCGCGGACGGCTGGCACGTGTGGTCGAGGACCAGGTTCTCGCCGTCGCAGGTGTCGCCGGTGTAGGCGGCGTGGCCTTCCGAGTCGACCACGACGGCGACGGCGGCGCCGCAGAAGTCGTAGACCGGCGGCGGCGTCGCCGCGGCGGCGCCCGTCGCCGAGAGCGCGAGTGCGGCGAGCAGGATGGCCCGGCGATTCATGGCAACCTCCACGTGGTGAGGGACGGTTCCGGGGGATTCAGTAGGGCCCGTGCCCTGCCGTGTCCCGGTCCTCGTAGTCGCAGCACCCGTGCTCGACGTGCCCGCGGTAGCGCTCGTCGCCGGTGGCGAGGAAGTGCTGCTCCAGGGCGCGGCACAGCTGCGGCGGCTGCAGCCACCGGCCGTCCTCCCCGAGGCAGCGTCCCGCTTCCAGGGGCGTCGGTTCGCGCCGGTAGACGGCGAACAACCTCGCCTGGGCCGGCGCGATCCCCTCCTCGGCCAGCAGCGCCACCAGGCCGCAGAGCGTGTCCGCGAAGTAGGAACCCGTCAGCGGCGCGGATCCCGCGCCGCGCAGGCGGTCGACCTGCGCCTCGTAGGTGTAGGGGATCGACCGATCGCGCTTGGACGGCGGCAGGCCGGGTCGGTGCAGCAAGCTCATGGGGCCTCTCCGGGTGCGGGGTACGCGAGTCACGCGACCATCATCCCCCCCCACCGGCCGGCCTGTCAATCGGGGCCGCTCCCCGGCGGAGCGGCCCGCACGAGCCGTGTTATTCTTTTACTTGCTTTCCCGGAGGGAATGAGTATTCTACACCCATCGGTATAGTATTGGATCTGTACGGTGGACCCGGCGTCGTGCGCCGGGACGGGGGGGACATGGCGCTGCTGGTGGCGATCCTGCTGGGCGGGCTGGTCGGACTCGGCGGTTCTACTTTCCTTTACGGGGAAGGCTTCGCGTACCTCTCGAACGACCCGCAGGCCTGCAAGAACTGCCACATCATGAACGACCAGTACGACGGCTGGCTCAAGTCCAGCCACCATGCCGTCGCCACCTGCAACGACTGCCACACCCCGCACGCCCTGCTGCCCAAGTACCTCACGAAGGCCGAGAACGGTTTCTGGCACTCCAAGGGGTTCACGCTGCAGGACTTCCCCGAGCCCATCCGCATCCGGCCGCACAACCGGCGGACCCTGAACCGCAACTGCATGGAATGCCACCACGAGCTGGTGCACGAGGTCGTCGCCGTGCACGGCCGCGACGAGAGCCAGTTCGACTGCATCCGCTGCCACATCACTTCCGGGCACGGCCCGGCCCGCTGAAAGGGAGGTCTCGATGAAGATCCGCCTGGTCCTGGTCGCGGTCGCCTCGGCGCTGGCCGTCGTCGCGCTGTTCGCGCTGCGGGACAACATCGCCGAGCGCAAGACCGAGGCGAAGACGACCGTCTTCGAGGTCGTCGACGTCGACGAGCAGACCACCGACCCGGCCGTGTGGGGCCGGAACTTCCCGCGCCAGTACGACAGCTACCGGCGCACCGTGGACATGGAGCGCACGCGCTTCGGCGGCAGCGAGGCCGACCCCTTCGCCGTGGGCGCGGACAGCATCCACAAGACGACCAGCCGGATCGAGCAGGACCCGCGCCTCAAGACGATGTGGAACGGCTACGCCTTCGCCATCGACTTCCGCGAGGAGCGCGGCCACGCCTACATGCTGCACGACCAGCAGGAGACCGAGCGCGTGCTGCAGCGGCCCCAGGTCGGCGCCTGCCTGCACTGCCACGCCTCGATCACGGTCGCCTACCGCGAGGCGGGCCTGGCCGCAGGCGCCCCCGGTTCGCTGTCCGACCCGCTGCTGAGCGACAACGGTCAACAGCAGCTGATGACCGGCTTCCCGCTCGTGTCCGCCCTGCCCTACGCCGAGGCGGCGGCCAAGGTCGAGCACCCGGTCACCTGCCTGGACTGCCACGACCCCGAGTCGACGCAGCTGCGCATCACGCGCCCCGGCCTGCTCAACGGCCTCGCCGCGCTGGCCGCGAGCGACGACCCCGTGCTCCACCTGGCCTCGATCGGGAAGTGGCGCGAGGGCGACCGTGCGACCCCCTACAACCCGAACGAGCTGGCCAGCCGCCAGGAACTGCGGACCCTGGTCTGCGCGCAGTGCCACGTGGAGTACTACTGCGCCGCGAAGGCCACGCTGTTCTTCCCCTGGGGCAAGGGCCTGCAGGTCGAGGACATCGAGGCGGTCTACGACGAGTACGTCTTCCCCGACGGCTCCCCGTTCATGGACTTCAAGCACAAGACGACCGGCGCCGCGGCCGTGAAGGCCCAGCATCCCGAATTCGAGCTATGGAGCCAGGGCATCCACGCCCGCGCCGGCGTCGCCTGCGCGGACTGCCACATGCCCTACGTGCGCGAGGGCGCGCTGAAGGTGAGCGACCACCACGTGCGCAGCCCGCTGCTCAACTCCGCGAAGGCCTGCCAGGTCTGCCACCGCGACAGCGAGGAGGAGCTCGTCGCCCGGGTCTACACCATCCAGGACCGCACGAAGCAGCTGATGGACCGGGCCATGGACGCCGTCGTCGCCCTGATCGCCGAGACCGAGCAGGCGATGGCCGCCGGCGCCACCGACGCCCAGCTGGCGGAGGCCCGCGCCCTGCAGCGCCGGGCCCAGTTCCGGGTGGACTTCATCAACGCCGAGAACTCGATGGGCTTCCACGCCCCGCAGGAGGCGGCGCGGATCCTGGGCGAGGCGATCGACTACGCCCATCAGGGCCGATTGAGCATCGCGCACATCCTGCCGTGACAGGGGACGCACTCAGGGCACCTCGTGTGCCCTGAGTGCTTGGCCTTCCGGCCCTTTCGCCATCCTGGCTTCAGGGCCTCCAGGACACCCCTGTCACGGCAGGATGTGCGGATCCTCGCCACATCAGAGCGCGGGCAGGGACATTTTCGCGGCCAGGGTTAAACCTTTTATGGGTCGGGTGCGTCCTAGGCATGTTCGCGCGTCCATCGTCACGGCGCGGACCAACCTTCGATCGGAGGACGCCATGTCCCAGCGCCAATCGCTCCTGGTCCTCGCCACCGTCACCGCGGTCTGCGGATTTTCCGCGGAGGCGACGGCCCGCAACCGCCACCACGATCACGATCGCATCGAGGGTTCGGGCAAGCTCGAGACCCGCGACTTCGACCTGCGGGGCTGGCACGACCTGCGGCTCGACGGTTCCATGGACATCGAGGTCCGGATCGGCGCCGAACACGCCGCCCACGTCACCCTGGACGACAACCTCTTCGCCAACCTCGTGCTCGAGGTGCAGGACGGCACGCTGGTCGTGGACTGGCGCGACGAGTGCGACGCCGGCGACGACACCAAGCTGGCGCTGACCGTGCCGGCCCTGACCGCCCTGGAGATCAACGGCGCCGGCGACGTCGACGTCGCGGGTCTCGCCGGCGGGAACTTCGGGCTGCGGGTCCGCGGCGCCGGCGACGTCGACCTGGCCGGGCGGGTCGACGCCCTGGACATCCGCGTCGACGGCGCCGGCGACGTCGATGCCGACGCCCTGACGGCCAAGGACGTCGAGGTCGAGATCGCCGGCGCCGGCGACGTCGACGTGACGGCCTCCGGCAGCTTCGACGGCGCCATCCGGGGCGTGGGCGACATCTCCTACGGCGGCGACCCCGCGCAGGTGACGACGAAGGTCTCGGGGATCGGCGGGATCCACAAGCGCTGACCGGCCGGCGACGTACCAATCAGGAGGGGGCGACCGCCGGGCCGCCCCCGACTTGTCCCCCCCACACACTCTGATACCCGCTCTGGAGAACTACTGACTGGACGAACTGATCCGGGCGGCGGCGCGCGGCTATCGACGCCAGAGCGACTTCACGTCGCCCCAGGCGGATGCGTCGACGGGGATGGCCGTCTGGATGATGATCCGGTCGCCCACGCTGTGGGCGGCACCCAGATCCAGATTGGTCCCGTCGCGCACGTCCACGTCGACGAACACCAGCGGGCTGACACCGGCCGCGAGCGCCGTGAAATGGCAGATGGCCAGCGTGCCGTCGGCGACGCGGGCGTCACCGAGCAGGGCGGCGGCGAAGTGGATCGTGGAGGCGCCGGAGATCGTGTAGTCGTGGAAGTAGTAGGGCTGGCCAGCGGCGGTGAACCAGCCGCCGGCGGAGATCCCGTCCAGGCGGACGATGGCGGGATCGAACGTCGCGGCGATCTCGGTTCCCATGACCGCGGTACCGCCGGCCGCGATGTCGATCGCCACGTCGAAGACGACGGTGACGGGGACGGAAACCGGCGGCGTGAAGGAGACGGATTGCGCCCAGGAACACGCGGGGATCAGGAACACGAACAGGATCGCCGGGAACGACCGGGGGCGCGGGTGCCGCATGGGTGTGTCCTTTCGCTCGTGCCCGGGCGAGTGGGTCCACATGGGCGACGGGCGAGGATCGCCGGAGTTGGACGGCGAGTATGGCACAGTCCGGCCCGCATTTCCACTCCGTCATCC
>JAURXS010000354.1 GCA_030654305.1 bacterium
TGCTGTCGAGGCAGTCGTCGAGCCGCAGCAGCGCCGGGGCCGCGGGCGTGCCCGCCGCCGCGCGCGACAGCAGGCCCGCCGGTCCGCAGACGACGTCCGTCAACCCGTCCCAGCCGCGCTCCGCGAAGCCGGTCAGCGGCACGACCGGCACGACCAGCGACGTGCGCGCGGGCAGGACCGGGTCCGCCGTCGCGGCGGCCGCCAGCACCACGCTGCCTGGCTGCTCCCCGGCCAGGTCGTCGACGGCCGCCGCATCAGGACCGCCGTCGCCGAGCCCGCAGCACCGGCACGCCACGCCCTCGGCGGCGAGCGCCGCGGCGGCGGCATCGCGCAGCCGCAGCGCGTCTTCGTGGCCGTACCAGACCACGACGTGGCCGCCGTCGCGCGGCAGGAAGGCGTGCCAGGGCACGAGGAACTCAAAGCCCATCGCGACCGCCTCCCGGGGCGGCGACCAGTTGCGCGTACCACGCCGCCAGCGACGCGACCATCCGGTCGCGGTGGTAGAGGGCGTCGACCCGCCGCCGACCCGCCTCCCCCCGGCGCGCGGCCTCGGCGGGGTCGGCCAGCAGCTCGGCCAGCGCCGAGGCGAGCGCCGCCGGATCTCCCGGCGTCACGAGCCAGCCCGTCTCGCCGTGCACCGTCACTTCGGCGACGCCGGTCGGCAGGCGCGTGGCAACCACGGGCAGGCCGGCGGACATCGCCTCGAGCTGGACCAGGCCGAAGGTCTCGGCCCGCATCAGGCTCGGCAGCACGAGCGCCGCGGCGCCGCCCATCAGCGGCCGCAGCGCCGCGTCGTCCAGGGCGCCCCGCAGGCGGACCCGCCCCGCGAGATCGGGGCGGGCCGCGCGGCGCGACAGCGCGGCGCGCAGCGGGCCGTCGCCCACGATGTCCAGCTCCGCGCCGGGCAGGCGCGCCACCGCTTCGAGCAGCACCTCGACGCCCTTGTAGTAGACCAGCCGGCCGACGAAGAGCAGGGGGCCGCGCCCGGGGTGCGACGACGCGCGCCACGGGACGGGGTCGATGCCGAAGGGGATGACCGCCGTGCGCGGGGCGTGCGGCGCCAGCAGCGGCGACTGCTCGCGCAGGCTCGCCGTCGAGACCGCGACGCCGTCGCAGCGATCCAGCAGGCGGCGGACCAGCGGGCGCAGCAGGACGCCGCCCAGCCTCTGGCGCGTGATGTCGGCGTGGTACCACACGGTCAGCCGGGACCCGCCGAGCTCGCGCCCGAGCAGCAGCAGCGCCGCAGCGGCCAGGGGGTTGGGCCAGTGGAGGGTGACGACGTCGGGGCGGCGCCGCAGCAGGCGCCGCAGCTCGACCGCCAGGTCCGGCATGAGCGGCTGCGAGGCCAGGGTCGCGGCCACGCCGCAGCGCACCAGCTCGCCGCCCGACCCCGGCGCCAGGGCGGCGCGGGCCGTGGCGCGATCCGCGGACGCCACCAGCACGTCGACCGCCTCGCCGCGGGCGAGCAGGCCCTCGGTGATCGCGGCCAGGACCGTCTCCATCCCGCCCTTGGCGGGCGGGTAGTACTTGCCGATCTGGAGGATGCGCATGGTCCGCCTACAGTAGCCGATGGCGGCGGGCCGGCCAGCACAAAAAGACGAGGGCGGCCCCCGGGGGACCGCCCTCGCGTCGCGCGGTGCGTGACGGACTACATCATGTCCATCCCGCCCATGCCGCCCATGCCGCCGCCGCCGCCGGACATCGGCTTGTCCTTCTCCGGCTCGTCGGTGACGCAGGCCTCGGTGGTCAGCAGCAGCGCCGCGATCGAGGCGGCGTTCTGCAGGGCCGAGCGGGTCACCTTGACCGGGTCGATGATGCCGGCCTCGAACATGTCCTCGTAGATCATCTTCGCGGCGTTGAAGCCGACGGTCGCCTTCTTCTCGGCGCGCAGGTGCGCGACGACCAGCGAGCCCTCGACGCCGGCGTTCTCGGCGATCATGCGCACCGGCTCCTCGACCGCCCGGGCCACGATGTCGCGGCCGACGGCGGCCTCGCCCTCGAGCTTCAGGTCGGTGATGGCCTTGGCCGCGCGCAGCAGCGCCACGCCGCCGCCGGCGACGATGCCCTCCTCGACCGCCGCGCGGGTGGCCGACAGGGCGTCCTCGACGCGGTGCTTCTTCTCCTTCATCTCGGACTCGGTCATCGCGCCGACGCGGATGACCGCGACGCCGCCGGCCAGCTTGGCCAGCCGCTCCTGCAGCTTCTCGCGGTCGTAGTCGCTGGTGGTGTCCTCGATCTGGGTGCGGATCTGCTGGATGCGGGCCTTGACGTCGGCCGACTTGCCCTTGCCGCCCACGATCGTGGTGTTGTCCTTGTCGATGGTGACCTTCGAGCAGCGGCCGAGGTCGGCGGTCGTGGTGTTCTCCAGCTTCAGGCCGGCGTCCTCGCACATGACGCGGCCGCCGGTCAGCACGGCCAGGTCCTCGAGCATCGCCTTGCGGCGGTCGCCGAAGCCGGGCGCCTTGACCGCGGCGACCTGCAGGGTCCCGCGCAGCTTGTTGACGACCAGCGTGGCCAGGGCCTCGCCGTCGATGTCCTCGGAGACGATCAGCAGCGGGCGGCCCATCTGCGCGACCTTCTCGAGGATCGGCAGGATGTCCTTCATCGTGCTGATCTTCTTGTCGTGGACCAGCAGGACGGGCTCGTCCAGCTCGACCTTCATCGTCTCGGGGTTGGTGATGAAGTACGGGCTGAGGTAGCCGCGGTCGAACTGCATGCCCTCGACGACGTCCAGCTCCATCTCGGTGCCCTTGGCGTCCTCGACGGTGATGACACCGTCCTTGCCGACCTTCTCCATCGCCTCGGCGATGATCTTGCCGATCGACTCGTCGTTGTTCGCCGAGATCGAGGCGACCGAGGCGATGGTGGCGCTGTCGCGCACGACCTTCGACTGCTTCTTCAGCGAATCGACGGCGGCGGCGGTGGCGGCCTCGATGCCCTTCTTCATGTACATCGGGTTGGCGCCGGCGGCGAGGTTCTTCATGCCCTCGCGGATGATGACCTGGGCCAGCAGGGTCGCGGTGGTGGTGCCGTCGCCGGCCACGTCGTTGGTCTTGCTGGCGACTTCCTTCAGCATCTGGGCGCCCATGTTCTCGAAGGGATCGGGCAGCTCGATCTCCTTGGCGATGGTCACGCCGTCGTTGGTGACGATGGGCGAGCCGTATTTCTTGTCGAGGATCACGTTGCGGCCGCGGGGGCCGAGGGTGATCTTCACGGTGTTGGCGAGCTGGTCGACGCCCCTCTTCAGCTTGTCGCGCGCATCGGCGTCGAACTTGATCATCTTGGCCATGTCGAAATCTCCTTTGCGGTCGTCCGTATGCCTAGAGGATGGCGAGGACGTCGCCCTCGCGCAGGATCAGGTAGTCTTTGTCGCCGACGGTGACTTCGGTGCCCGAGTACTTGCCGTACAGCACGACGTCGCCCTTCTTGACCTCGGGGGCCACGCGCTTGCCGTCCTCGGCGACGCGGCCCGGACCCACGGCCACGATCTTGCCCCGCTGGGGCTTCTCCTTGGCCGTGTCGGGGATGATGATGCCGCCCTTCATCGTCTCGGCCTCCATCGGCTCGACGATGACGCGATCCGCAAGGGGCTTGATGCTGAGAGCCATCTTCTCCGCCTCCTTCTGCCTTTGGGGAACAGGGCCGCCTGTTAGCACTCTCGGCCCGTGATTGCCAGGGCGGGAATATAGCACTCCCTCGAGGCCCTGCAACTCCGATTCCCGGCATCTGCCATTCGTCCCGCCAGAGACATGACATCATGTCACATGTGCTCCCGCGCCGGGCCGCCGCGCAAGCGGCGAGGGTGAGGACGAGCGCCGGGAACACGCGGACGTGCAGGGGTTTGGCAGCCAAGATCGCGAGCGGACCCGAAACGCGCTTGCACTCGGCGCAGGGTCCGTTACCCTGGAGCCGACCGATCACCGACCCCGATGGGAGCCTGCATGCCCGACCGGATCCGATTGCGCGACCTGCTGCCGCCCTGCGTCCTGGGCGAGCCCAACGGCCTCGCCGCCGCGGGGGACGACCTCCTGCACGCCGATCCCGCCCGCGCCCTCGGCGCGGCCCACGACGTCGCCGCCCGGCTCAACGAAACCCGGCGGGCCGCCGGCGGCCCCTGGATCCACGCCGGCCAGATCCAGGCGCTGGTGCTGCTGACGGCCGCGGCGGCGGTCCTGCTGCGCCGCTTCGCCGCCGACCGGGATCCCGGCCTGTGGCGGGCGGCCCGCCGCTGGCTCGAGGACGACCTGGGCCGCGACACCGTGGCCGCGCTGAGGCAGGCGCTGGACACGCGCGCGCGGCCTCCCGCCGCGGGGGGCCCCGATTTGCCAGACTTGCCCGCCGGGGTCGACGCCGACGCCGACTGGCTGCTGCCCCTGCTGCTGCTGGGCCTCGCCGGCGGGAACCGCGCCCTCGACCCGGTGCGCGACCTGATCGACGACGCGCCCCTGCGCGCCCGGCCGGGCTACGCGCGGGCCTGGCCCAGCTTGCTGGCCTACCTCGGCCGACTGCCGGCCTTCGACGCGCACGTCGACAGCCTGGCCGAGCTGCTCGTGCTGCCGCAGCGACTGGCGCCGGACGACCTGCTGGCCCAGCTGTTGCGCGCCCACGAGGCGTGGTCGCCCTGGCTGGGCGACGGGGCCCCTCCCCTGCTGCTGGCCGCGGGCGTGCTGCACGAGGAGCGCCGTGCCCGCTTCGAGGGCGCCGGCGCCGCGCCCGAGATCAGTTTCGCCGAGACGGCGGCCCCGGTCGCCGGCGCGCCGGCCGCGACCCGCGACGAGGAGCACGAGGCCGTCCGCTACAGCCACGACCGCGAGTGGATGCCGAGCCTGGTCCTGCTCGCCAAGAACACGCACGTCTGGCTCCACCAGCTGGCGCGCCGCTACGGCCGGCCCGTCGCCCGCCTCGACCAGGTGCCCGACGAGGAGCTGGACGAGATCGCGTCGCGCGGCGTCACCGGGCTGTGGCTGATCGGCATCTGGCAGCGCAGCCGGGCCTCGCGCACCATCAAGCAGCGTCGCGGCAACCCCGAGGCCCTCGCGAGCGCCTACGCGCTGGACGAGTACCGCGTGGCCGACGACCTCGGCGGCGAGGAGGCGCTGGCCGACCTGCGGCGCCGCGCCGAGGCGCGCGGCGTGCGCCTCGCCGGCGACATGGTGCCCAACCACACCGGCCTCGACGGGCGCTGGGTCGTCGAGCGGCCCGACCTGTTCCTGGGCCTCGACCACCCGCCCTACCCCGCCTATTCCTTCACCGGCGAGGACCTTTCGTCCGACCCGCGCGCGGCCATCCACCTGGAGGACCACTACGCCGACCACAGCGACGCCGCGATCGTCTTCCGCCGGACCGACCGCGCCACCGGCCGCGCCCGCTACATCTACCACGGCAACGACGGCACCAGCATGCCGTGGAACGACACCGCGCAGATCGACTACCTGAACCCCGCGGCGCGCGAGGCCGTGATCCAGGAAGTGCTGGCCGTGGCGCGGCGCTTCCCCGTGATCCGCTTCGACGCCGCCATGGTGCTGGCCCGCCGCCACGTGCGCCGCCTCTGGTACCCGGCGCCCGGCGAGGGCAGCGACATCCCCGGACGCGCGGCGCATGCCATGTCGCAGGAGGCGTTCGACGCGGCCATGCCGCGGGAGTTCTGGCGCGAGGTCGTGGACCGCGTGGCGCAGGAGGCGCCCGACACGCTGCTGCTGGCCGAGGCCTTCTGGCTGATGGAGGGCTACTTCGTGCGCACGCTGGGCATGCACCGCGTCTACAACAGCGCCTTCATGCACATGCTGCGCGACCGCGACAACGCCAAGTACCGCCGCTCCCTCAAGAACGTGCTGGCCTACGACCCGGCCATCCTGCAGCGCTTCGTCAACTTCATGAGCAACCCCGACGAGGCCACCGCCGAGAGCCAGTTCGGCAAGGGGGAGCACTACTTCGGCGTGTGCGCGCTGATGGCGACGCTGCCGGGGCTGCCGCTGCTCGCGCACGGCCAGTTCGAGGGCTACACCGAGAAGTACGGCATGGAGTACGCGCGGGCCTACCGCGACGAGACGCCCGACGAGGGCTTCCTGGCGCACCAGGCGACGATGATCTTCCCGCTGCTGCGCGAGCGGGCGCTGTTCGCGGGCGCCGACCTGTTCCGGCTGTTCGACCTGGTCGACGACGACGGCGAGGCGCAGGAGGACGTCTTCGCCCACGTGAACGGGCGCGACGGACGGCGCTGCCTCGTCCTCTACAACAACGGGCCGGCGACGCTCACCGGGACCCTGCTGCGCTCGGCGCCCTGCCGCAACGCCCGCGGCGACCTGCGGACCGGCACCCTGGCCGAGGCCCTGGCGCTGCCCGACGCGGGAACGGGCGTGCTGCGCCTGCGCGACCCGCGCACCGGCTTCACGCAGGAAGCCCCGCTCGCCGACGTGCGCGAGCGGGGCCTGCGGGTCACCCTCGCCCCGTTCGAGTGCCGGGTCCTGCTCGACCCGGTCGTCACGGGGCGGAACTGATCGTCAGCGGGTGCACTGGGCGACGAACCCGGCGATCCGCTTGACGACGCCCTTCGCGCACTCCGGCGCCGGCGGCCCGCCGGCTGCCGGCACCTCCTGCAGGCAGTGGTTCAGGCCCGCCGCCACCGTGCAGGCCACCTTCAGGTGGCCCTGCGCGTTGAGCCACTCCTTCAGCGCCGTCGCCTCCGTGGACGGGACCGCGTCGTCGCGATCCCCGTGCAGCAGCATCAGCGGCAGGCCCGCCGCCAGCAGCGACGGTCGCGGGTCGCGGGCCAGGAACGACGCCAGCCAGGGCGCGTCCGCGGGCCGCGGCTGCGCGGCGTGCAGGTCGGCGCCGGGCGAGGTCGTCGCCCCCACCAGGATCATCCCCCGCACCGGTCGGCCGGCCTGCGCGCACAGGGCGGCGGCCTCCCCGGCCAGCATGCCGCCCTCGCCCTGAGCCAGCAGCAGGATCCGCCCGGGGTCCACGCCGGCGGCCGCGCCCAGCGCAGCGGCGGCGGCGGCGGCGTCGCCGGCCATGGCTTCGAGCGACAGCGCGCCGTCGACGGGCGCCCGCGGTTCGTAGCGCAGCGTGGCGACGCCGGCCGCCGCCAGCTCCGCGGCCAGGTGCGCGTAGAACCCGAAACCGTCGGCCGTGGCGTCGCGACCCGACTGCGCCGGACCGGCGATCAGCACGACCCCCGCGACCCCGGCGACCGCGTCCTTGCCCGGCGGCGGCACCGTCAGCGTGGCGGCCAGCGCGGCGCCATCGGCGGCGACCGTCGTCTCGACGCCGCCGGGTCCCGCGACGGCGCCGCCCCCCGCCGCGCCGCCCGTCGCCAGGATGCGGCTCTGGGGCGTCTCGACGCCGAAGAAGCTGCCGTCGGGGTGCTGGTGGATCGTCAGGACGATCGGCTGCTTCAGGTCCTTGTGCGTCACGGTCAGCTCGAAGCTGCGCACGGGCACCTCGGCCCCCTTCTGGGCGAGCGTGCCGCTCCCCAGGCCGCGCACGGCCAGGTCCAGCTTCTGCAGGCCGTTGGTGGCCGACAGGTTCCCGACGTAGGTCGCGGCGTCCTGGGACGCGAGCAGGTCGCTGAGGGCCATCAGCGCCGTGGCCGCGCCCTGCGGCAGGAAGACCGTCTGCGCGGGCAGCTTCTCGGCGGGCACGGGCATCTGCGACCCGTTCACCGTGGCCGTGACCTGGGGCTTCCCGTCCGGCACGTGGACGCTCACGATCTCGAGTTCCTGCTCGGGCATCTTCAGCCAGGAGGAGGAGCGCACGTAGCTGCGCAGGTCGGGTGTCATCTCCAGGCTCCACTTCAGGCTCGTGGTGCCCCGGATGGTGCCGCCGCCGCGGTAGACCACGCGCCCGTCCGCGTGCACGGTCCTGACGGCGGACATCCAGCCCGCGTTGGCGCCGTCGGCCTCGACCAGGAAGTGGAGCGAATCGACGGGGGCCTTGCCGGGCAGCGCCGCAGCGGCGCGCGACGCCGGCCAGGTCAGGGACAGGGCCATGATCAAGGCCAGCGCGAGCGTCGGCGGGACGGACACGGAACGCGCGCGGGTGCGGGATCGGCACATGTCGGACCTCCGGACCAGGGGACGGCGACGGGCAGGGAGCGCGGGCCGCACGGCCCCGCCGACGATCAGCAAAGGGGATGGCCGCGCGAGCGTCAAGCAAGGATCGGGCGCGCTCAGCGGCCGGCGGCGGCGCCGAGCAGCGCGGCGCCCTTCAACGTCCAGAGCGGGTCGCGCCGCCAGCGCCCGGTGCCGGGGAAGGGCGCCGCGTCGTCGCCGAGCAGGCCCGACTGCCCGCCGGTCAGCACCACGGTCAGGGCGCCGTGGCGGTCCAGCAGCGCGCCGACCGTCCCGACCACGCCATGGACGCCGACGAGGTAGCAGCCGGCGACCAGAGCGCCGTGGGTGTCGGGCTGCGCCTCGGCCGGCACCGGCGCGGGCACGACCGGGTGCAGGCGCGCGGCCCGTTCGCCGAGCGCGCGGGCGGCGAGAG
>JAURXS010000355.1 GCA_030654305.1 bacterium
CGGGTGCTGGCGCTCGCCGGACGAACCACCGGAGCCGGCCCGTGTGGCGTGTCGGCCGCGCGCGCGGTGGGCCCCCACCCGACAGGTGGCGTGCCTAACTGGACGCTCGCCGCCCTGACGGCGGCCTGCCCGCCGGGGGACGGGCCGCCGCTGCTGGCGGTCGCCGGCGCTCTGCACCCGCGGCTGGGCGCCTGCGCCTGCGTCGCGGCGCTGGCTGGGGCCGGCGCGGACGAGCTCGCGGCCGCCGTGAAGTCGCCGCAAGCGCTGCTGGACCGGGCCCGCCGCGCGGCCGTCGAAGGACCGTGGCTGCTGGTGGACCTCACCGTGGCCGCGGCGCCCGACGGGCGCGCCGTGATGCGCAACCGGCTGCTGGCGGGGCGCGACCCGCTCGCCCTCGACGCGTGGACGGCGCGTTGCCTGGGCTGGGATCCCGGGACGATGCCGCTGCTGCGCGCCGCGCGCACCGCCGGTTGGCGGTGGGACGCGGACGGAAGCACCCTGGTCGGGGACCTCGACGGGCAGACCCGCTCCGACGCGGTGCCGCGCCCGTGGCGGCCCGAACGCCGCTGGGGATGGGTCCGCCGGATCGTCGCGTCGGGCAATCGTCGCGCCGCCGCGGCAAGGACGCCCTGGCACGCCCTGGGCGACGACGTCGCGGCAGGTCGCGACCCGGCATGGGAGGTCGCCGCCGATGCATGAGCACCGATCGCATCCCGAAGACAAGTCCGCCTGCCGTGCCGTGACGGTCGCGGCACCGGCCAAGGTCAACCTCCACCTCGAGGTCCTGCGCGCCCGCGCGGACGGCTACCATGAGATCGAGACGATCCTGCAGACCGTCTCGCTCTGCGACGAGGTCCGGGTCGATCTTCGCGATCGCGGCGCCGGCGGGCCGCCCCGGATCTCCCTGTCGGTCGAGCCCTTCGGCACCGCGCCCGAATCCTCCCTGAATCTGGCCTGGCAGGCGGCCGAACTGTTCTGCCGGACCTGCGGGCTCGGCGGCGAACTCGGGCTGAAGCTGATCAAGCGCATCCCCGCCGAAGCGGGACTAGGCGGGGGCAGCAGCGACGCCGCGGCGGTCCTGGTCGCCTGCAACCGTCTGTACGGAACCGGCCTGTCGCCCGAACGGCTCGAGGAGTTGGGAGCCGAACTGGGTTCCGACGTGCCGTTCTTCATCAGGGGGGGGACCCAGGTGGCGCGCGGCCGCGGCACCGACCTGCAGGCGCTGCCGGCCATCACCAAGGGCAAATTCCTGATCGTGAAGCCGGACATCGCGTTGCGGACTTCGGACGTCTATGCGGGCTTGAATATGGGATTGACATTGCGCAGCCCCAAGGTTAACATCCGTACCGTTGAGGCCCTAATCGCCCGTTTTCCAACGGGTTCCTGGTTCGGGGCGAATCGTCTGGAAGATGTCGTCCTGCCCACGCAACCCGCCCTGCAGCGACTCGTGCAGTCGTTGCGAGAGAACGCAACCGTGGCCCTGATGTGCGGCAGCGGTTCGGCGGTCTTCGCCGTCTACGGCGACGGACGCCGGCGGGAGTTGGCCCGGCAGGAGGCCGTGCAGCCCGGGTGGAATGCCTGGGACGTCGACCCCTGGCCTGGCGGTGTGCGCGTCAGGGACGACGCCGACCGCGAATGAGCCCGCGCCGGACGAGCCACCACGGAGAGGTGCTGTCTTGGAAATCACGGAGATCAGGATCACCCTGAGGGACGACGAGAAGCTGCGCGGTTTCGCGAGCATCACCCTGGACAACAGCTTTGTCGTGCGCGGCCTGAAGATCATCGAGGGCGCGACTGGCATGTTCGTCGCGATGCCGAACCGCCGCCGCAAGGACGGGACCTTCCAGGACATCGCGCACCCCATCAACATGTCCACCCGCGAGTGGATGGAGAACCTGATCATCGCCGCGTACAAGCAGGAGCTCCAGCGCGCCGAACGGGGCGAAGTGCCCATCCTCTCCGGCCGCCACGAGGACTCCGCCCTCGAGGAGAGCTTCTAGAGGTTCGACTCGCTGGGGCGTCGTCAAGTGGCAAGACACAAGGCTTTGGTCCTTGCATTCGCAGGTTCGAATCCTGCCGCCCCAGCCATCCCCCCCCGCGCCCCCGATTCCCTGTTTACCGCGCCCGCCCCTTGCCCTATCCTTGCGCCGCGTTCACGGCGTCCCGGCCGTCCGTCCCGCGCCCCCGCCCCTCGAAAGGACCCCCGTCCATGAACGAGCTCGTGCTGATCAGCGGCAACGCCCACCGCGGGATGGGGGAGCAGATCGCCGCCCACCTCGAGAAGTCCCTGCTCAGCGTCGAGGTCGCGCGCTTCTCCGACGGGGAGATCAACATCAAGATCAAGGAGAACATCCGCGGCACCGACGTGTTCATCATCCAGCCCACGCAGCCGCCGGCCGAGAACATGATGGAGCTGCTGCTGCTCATCGACGCGGTGCGGCGGGCTTCCTGCCGGCGGGTGACCGCGGTGCTGCCGTACTTCGGTTACGCGCGCCAGGACCGCAAGGACCAGCCGCGCGTGCCGATCGGGGCCCGTTTGATGGCCAACCTGATCACCACCGCGGGGGCGGACCGCGTGCTGACCATCGACCTGCACGCCCCCCAGATCCAGGGCTTCTTCGACATCCCGCTGGACCACCTCTACTCGGCGCCGGTCCTGCTCGAGCACTTCAAGGACCGTTCGCGCGAGAACCTCGCCGTGGTGGCGCCCGACGTCGGCAGCATCAAGATGGCCCGCTCCTTCGCCAAGCGCCTCGAGGCGCCGCTGTCGGTCATCGACAAGCGGCGGCCGCGCCCCAACGAGGCGGTGGTGATGAACTTCATCGGCGACGTGCGCGGGATGGACGTCATCATCTTCGACGACATGATCGACACCGCCGGCACCATCACCCAGGCGGCCGACGTCTGCGTGCAGAACGGCGCCGCGTCGGTCACGGCCTGCGCCACGCACCCGATCTTCTCGGGGCAGGCCCTCGAGCGCCTGGCGGCCTCGAGCGTGTCCGAGGTCGTGGTGAGCAACACGCTGCCCTTCAGCCGGGGGGCCGAGTGTCCCAAGGTGAAGGTCCTGGACCTCTCCGGCCTGCTGGCCGACGCCATCGAGCGGATCCACCTGGAAAAGACCGTCAGCAAGCTGTTCGTCTGACGCCCGGTCCCGGTCCTTGACAATCCCCCGGAAAAATGCTTTATTTGGCGGTCTTTGAGGCGGAATGACCGCCGACCCCGTGCCGGACCGCGGCGCGCAGGCGAAAGCCGCGCGGCCGGGCGTTCCGGCGTGTCCCCCGGGGATGGGCCGCGGCACCCGGTGCCGACGGCCGACGACGCACACGACATCTGGTGGAGGCTGCTGCCATGGCTCTGATCGACATGACCGTCTATCCCCGGACGACCTCCGGCAAGAACGCGAACCGCCGGACGCGCGCGTCCGGCCGCACGCCCGCCGTGGTCTACGGCAACAACCGCGAGCAGGCGAGCAACCTGGAGTTCGATACCGTCCAGTTCGAGCGCATCCTCGACACGCACGGCGGCCAGAACCTCATGTTCTCCCTGAAGGTCGAGGGCACCGGCGAGTCCTTCGTGGCCGTGATGCGCGACCTGCAGCAGCACCCGGTGAGCGACATGGTCTACCACTGCGACCTGCTGGAGATCCCGCTGGACGTCCCGCTGACCCTCGAGGTCGGCCTGAACATCCACGGCGAGATGAACAAGCTGGTGCGCGCTGGCGATGCCATCGTGGACGTGGTGCGGCGCACCGTCGAGATCGAATGCCTGCCGCGCGACGTGCCCGCGCACCTGGACGTCGACTACACCGAGCTGAAGATCGGCGACAAGCTGACCGTGCGGAACCTCGTCCTGGAGAAGGGCCGGATCCTCACCGACGCCGACGAGATCATCCTCAAGCTGAACACCCACACCTTCATCGAGGCCGTCGCGGCGCCCACCGAGGGCGAGGCCGCCGTCGTTCCCGAGAAGAAGGACGACGCGAAGTAGGCGCTTCCGGCCGACGCGCCGGTGCGGGATCACGGCGGGGCGGCTGCGGCCGCCTCGCCGTTCGCGTTGCGGCCCCGCCGCGCGCCTGAAGGGGGTCGGACTTGCAACTGGTCGTGGGCCTGGGCAATCCCGGCGAACGCTACGCCTGGACGCGGCACAATCTCGGCTTCCTCGTGCTGGATGCCCTGGCCGCCCGCGCGCGGCTGCGCTTCGGACCCGTGCGCGACGGTTGCGCGACGGCGGCGGGCAGGCTCGGGGCGGGCGAGGTCGTCCTGGTCAAGCCGGTGCTCTACATGAACCGCAGCGGCGAGGCGCTGGCGGCCAGGGCCCGCGCCGAAGGCTGGTCGCTGCAAGCCGAAGCCCCGCCGCCGGAGTCGGCAGGGGAACCGGGGGCCGGGGAGACGGCGCCCGGACCGCCCCTGTCCGCATTCCCGCCGCCCTCGCCCATGTTCCCGCCGCCCTCGCCCATGGTCCCGCCGCCCTTGGCGGTCTGCGACGACATCGCGCTGCCCTGGGGGTCGTTGCGCCTGCGCGCGGGCGGCAGCGACGGCGGCCACCGTGGTCTGGAGTCGCTGGGGCGGGCCCTCGGCGGCACGCGGTTCCCCCGGCTGCGGCTGGGCGTGGACGGCAGCGAAACGGGCATCCCGCCGCCGGAATGGGCGGATTACGTCCTCGCGGAGTTCAGCGCCGCGGAACGGGCCGCCGCCGAGGATCTGGTCCAGGACGCCTGCGAGGTCCTGTTGACCTGGCTGGAGCACGGGCTCGAGACCGCCGCCGGCCGTCACAACCGCCGGGGCGGTCGCGCCTGATCCCGCTGCGCGCTTTCACGGGCTTGCGTCGGGGGGGCGGAGCGGTTATCATTGGCGGCCGGTCGTTTCGGCGACCGACGGCGTCCTTGCCCGCAGGCCGGGATCCGGACGCCACAGCACAGGGCGCGGCCAGTCCGCGCGATCCAACCCTGCCCGGAACACCGCCTCGGACCGGTTCCCGGTCCCCGGCGGAGCGATTTCGGGCCGTCAGTCCGAGGGGAGGTCCAAGCGTTGAAGAAGTATGAGATCATCTTCGTGTTGCAGGCCGACGAGCCCGAGGTCGAGCTCGAGGCGCGCGTGGCGAAGGTCCAGGCGTTCGTCGAGCAGCACGGGGGCGTCATCACCGAGCGCAACCACTGGGGCGTGCGCCAGCTGGCCTACCAGATCCAGCACGAGACCCGCGGGAACTACATGCACCTGCGGTTCCGGTGCGGCGGCGACGCCATCGCGCCGATGGACACGGAGTTCCGGCTCGACCACAAGATCCTGCGTCACCTGATCGTCGTGGACGAGGAGTGGAAGGAGCGCAACGAGGTCAGCATGGCCGAGAAGCGCCGGATCGCCTCTGCGGCGACCTCCCGTTCCCCCCGCTTCGCCGCCGTCGAGAGCCAGGAGACCGAGACGGCGGACGACTGAGACGATCGCCACCGCGGCCGGCCAGGAGCCGGCCCCGAGCAAGGAGAGTGACGCATGGCCAAGCGACCGGTGAAGGAAAAGAAGAAGCGTCCGCCGAAGAAGAAGAAGTGCTTCTTCTGCACGGAGGGCTACGTCGCCATCGACTACAAGGACGTGGACCTCATGCGCAAGATGACCACGGAGCGCGGCAAGATCTCGCCGCGCCGCAACACGGGGACCTGCCCCAAGCACCAGCGCATGCTGGCGGCGGCGGTGAAGCGGTCGCGTCAGATCGCCCTGGTCCCGTTCGTGAAGGAATACTTCCGCTAGGCCCGTCGCCGGCGGCGGCCGCCCCGGCAACGAGAACGAGTCAGCGAGAATCGAGTCAGCGGGAACGAGTCAGCGAGAGAGAGACATTGCCATGGACGTCATCCTGATCAAGAAAGCCGACAACCTCGGCGAAGCCGGCGAGACCGTGAACGTGGCGCGCGGCTACGCGCGCAACTACCTGGTCCCGCGCGGTATCGCCGTCGTCGCCGACGACAGCAACCGACGCCGCCTCGCCGAGGACGCGCGCTGGGACGACCAGCGCTCCGCCAAGGCCCGTCGCGCGGCCCAGGAGCTGGCGGCCGGCTTCGCCGACGTGTCCTGCACGATCGCCGTGCAGGCCTCCGAGGAGGAGCGCCTCTACGGCTCGGTCGGCGAGCGCGAGATCGCGCAGGCCCTGGCCGCCCAAGGCCTCGAGGTCGACCACAAGCAGATCCAGCTCGAGGAACCGATCAAGCAGCTCGGGGTTTACACGGTCCCGCTGCGGCTCCACGCCGAGGTCGAGGTCCCGATCAAGGTCTGGGTGGTGAAGGCGGAATCCTGACGGCCGAGCGGCCCAGCCAGGTGAGGACGAGCATGCGGGAACCGTCCCTGCCCGATCGCACCGACGGAGCCTGAATCATCGAGGCGGGGGGCCGGGGCATGCGCTGCCGGCCCCCTTGTCCGTAGCGGTCGGGACCGACCGCCACGCGGTGACGGGCACGGCCGCCCCGCCCTGAACGATGGCCACGCAACAGAACGGGAGCAGCGACCATGACCACTCCTCCGATCCTGCGCCGCGCCGCCGGTGTCGCCCTGCTGGCGGCGACCGCGCTGACGCTGGCGTCCTGCAGCGGCAACTCGTCCCCGGGCGTCTCCGCGAAAGGCGACCTGTTCGGCAACGGGCAGAAGGACACCTCGCCGGTCGTCGCCCGCGTGGGAGGCGTCGAGATCACGCAGAAGGACCTCGACCTCAGGTTGAAGGAGATGCCCGACGACCTCAAGGCGCAGTACGCCGACCCGGCCGAGCGCCGGCAGTTGTTGCGGCTGGTGATCGGGGAGCTGCTGCTGGCGCAGGGGGCGCTCACCTCCGACGCGATGAAGCATCCGGACGTCGTGCAGCAGCTGATCACCCAGCGGCGCTCGACGCTGATCGACGCCTACAAGGAAAAGGTGCTCTGGAAGGACCTGGAGCCGACGCCGGAACAGATCCAGCAGGAGTACGAGCTCAACAAGGCGATCTACTACCAGGTCGCGGCCACGGTGCGGGCCCGCCACATCCAGTGCAACACGAAGGCCGAGGCCGACGCCGCCTGGGCCCGCCTGCAGGCCGAGGGCAAGGCGCGGGCGTTCCCCGCCATCGTGGCCGAGATGTCGCGCAACCCGCTGTCGATCAAGGACGAGGGCCTGCTGGGCTGGTTCAACCGCGGCGGGTACATCGGCGCTCTGTCGTACGGCAGGGAGTTCAGCGAGGTCGTCTTCGACTGGGACTTCGGCCTGCACCCGCCCACGAAGATCGGCAGCCACTGGCACATCGTCGAGATCCTGGAGCGGCAGCCGGCGCGGACCCTCTCGCTCGCCGAGGTGAAGACCCGCATCGTCGACCAGCTCATGCCCGGGCTCCAGCAGGCGGCCAAGGACGAGTTCCTGGCGACCAGCCTGAAGCAGGCGCCCGTCGAGTACTTCGGCGAGTACCGCCCCGGCAGCGGCCGCTCCGCCGCGGAGCTGCTGAAGCTCGCCATGCTCGCCGCGAAATTCGAGCGCAAGCTGGAGCTCTACGACACGCTGCTCGAGGACTACCCGGAAAGCAAGGAAGCGCCGATGGCGCTGTTCATGAAGGCCAACCTGTACCTCGACGCCACCGGCGACATGTACCGGTGCCGGCGCTACCTGCAGCAGACGATCGACCTCTACCCGCAGAGCGAGGTCCGGGAGCAGGCCCAGTTCATGCTGGACAATCTGGGCAAGGTCGACTTCAAGGCGCCTCGCTCCATCCAGGAGCTGAGCACGCAGCCCCGCTGAACGGCGGGCGGCGGACGAAGGACGGCGGGGGAGCGTTGCCAGCGCTCCCCCGCTGTGTTATGACTGCGCCGCAGCGGCAACGGAGCCGCGCGCGCGGCGCGGCCGCGGCCCTCGCCGGGAGGCATGACGTGATGGAGCACAGTCGTCGCTGGGGTCGGATCCTGGTCTGGTGCCTGGTGATCGTGGCGGGCGCCTGCGCCGGCGGGGGCGGCGCCGACCGCACCGGTCGTTCCCTCTCGAGCGCCGAGCGCGATCTGGCCGGGCGACTGTTCGCGCGCCAGCAGGAGGAGCACGGCCTCGGCAACGACCGCGCCGCCCTCTCGCTGGGGCACGAGCTGATCGACCGCTACCAGGGTTTTTCGCGCCTGGACGAAGCGACGCGGCTGGCCGCCCTGTCCGCGCGCCGCCTGCACGATCCGGGCGAAGCCCTCAAGCTGACGGGCGAGTTCCTGGCGTCACGCCCCGACGCGCCGGGAGCGGCCGCGCTCCTGGACCTGCGGGCCGAACTCCTGCTGGAGGCCGGGGACGCCCCCCGCGCCGCCGAAGCTCTCGTCCTGCTCTACGATCACGCCGACACGGCGTCCGCCCGCGAGGACGCGGGGTCGCGGCTGTCCACCACGGCCGCCGCCTTGCCCGCCGACACCCTCGGCGCCCTGCGCGCCGCCCACCCTGGTTCCGGCACCCGCCCGCTGCTGGGCTACCTCTGGACCGGCAAGCTGCTGGCCGAACGCCGCGACGGCGAGGCGCGCGACGCCGTGGCCGTCCTGCGCGGCGAAGCCCCCGCCGACGCCTGGACGTCGAAGGCCGAGGCCCTGCTGGGCGACCCCGAGGCGGCGGTGCTGGCCGAGCGTCCGCTGCGGCCCGGCCCCGCCGGCATCGACCCGCAGCACGTGGCCGTGCTCTGCCCGTTGACCGGCCGGCACACCGTCCTGGGCAACGCCTACTACGACGGGGTGCGCCTCGCGCGCGACGAGGCGGGACGGCGCGGCTGGCGCCAGTACACCTTGACCGTACACGACTCGGGGATCGACCCGGTCGCGACCGCGCTCGCCGCGCGACGGCTGTTGGCCGAGAAGCCCCCGATCGCCCTGATCGGCGCCCTGCTGGCTTCCCCGACGGTGGCCGCAGCGCTGGTCGCCGGGGAAGCGGGGCTGCCGCTGGTCTCGCCCACGCCCACCGAGCCCGCGCTCGAGGACCTGGGGCCGTGGGTGTTCGCCACCGGGGACGACGGCGGCGCCGAGGCGCGGCTGGCGGCCCGCTTCGCGGTCGAGTCGCAGCACCTCCCGCGCGTGGCGGTGCTGTATCCGGACGACCCTGCCGGGCTGCGGCTCTACGAACTGTTCGCGACCGAGGCGATCGAGCACGGCGGGACCCTGGTCGCCGCCGAGGCCATCCCGGCCGACCCCGCCGCCGCCGCGGAACTCGTGCGCGGCCTCGCCGCGGCCGGTCCGCAAGCCGTCTACGTGCCGGCTGACCTGCCGCGG
>JAURXS010000356.1 GCA_030654305.1 bacterium
TGGCCGGCGCGCGCCGCGCCGCGCGCTGGGCGACGCCCCTGGCGCTGGCGGCCCTGCTGGTGGTGCTGGACCTGGCCGCCGCGCGCGCCCCGCTGGTCTGGGACTGGACCCGCGACCGCGGCAACAGCCTGTCGCCGCAGACGGTGCGCGTGCTGTCGGTCCTGGACCGCGAGGTCGAGGTGGCGGCCTTCTACCAGCGCCTGGACCCGCGCCGCCGCGCCGTCGAGGCCATGCTGACCTCCTTCGGGGACCGCATGCCGGGCCTCGCGTCGCAGGTCTTCGATCCCGAGACCGACCTGGCGCGCGTCCAGGAGTACGGCGTGACCACCGAGCGCTCCGTCGTGGTCACCTGCGGGGAGCGCCGCCGGCGGCTGCTCGACCCGGACGAGACCGCGCTGGTCAACGCCCTCTACCGCGTCGTGAGCGGGTCGCGGCCGGTCGTCTACCACATCCAGGGGCACGGCGAGCGGCGGCTCGACGACCGCGACCGCATCGGCATGTCCGCCTACGCCGACGCCGTCGCCCGCGAGGGCTACGTCCTGCGCACCCTGCTGCTGCCCGCGGCCCCGGAGATCCCCGCCGACGCGGCGGTCGTCGCGCTGGCCAGTCCCCGCGAGGAGTTCTCGGGCGCCGAGCTCGCCGCCCTCGACCGCTTCCTGGCCCGCGGCGGAGCACTGCTGCTGATGCTCGACCCCGGCACGCCCCCGTCGGTGGCGACCTGGCTGCGCCGCTTCAACGTCGGCCTGGGCGACGATTTCCTGGTCACCGCGTCGCGCGCCAACACCCAGCTGCGCGTCGACGAGCTGTTCATGGTCACCGCCGCCTACGGCCCGCACGAGATCACGCGCGGGCTCGACGGCATGGTCACCCTGTTCCCGTTCTGCCAGTCGCTGTTGCCTCTGGCGCCGACCACGCGCGGGGTCGAGGCCCGCACCCTGATCCTCTCCGACGAGGACAGCTGGTCGGAGTCCGACCCGGAGGCCGTGGCGCGCGGGCGGCCGGTCTTCGACGAGGGCCAGGATCGGGCGGGGCCGTTGCCCTTCGTGGTGGCCCTGACGGTGGCGCGCGATCCGGACGCCGCGGAGGATCCCCTCGCGGCGCCGGAACTCCCGGCCGATACCGAGGTCACCCGCCGCCTGCGCGAGCTCGACAAGGTCGGGACCGACGGGCCGCGGTCGGTGATCCGCGAGGCGGAGGACTCCCGCCTGGTGGTCTTCGGCGACGCCGACTTCGCGGCCAACTCGGCCCTGAACCTCTACGGCAACCGCGACCTGCTGCTCAACACCCTGGGCTGGCTGTCCCGCGACCAGGTCCTGATCGCGGCGCGCGCCCCCGGCGCCGGCGGCGAACCCCTGATCCTCACCGCGACCCAGCGCCGGCTGGCCGGCTGGATCTGCATCGCGGCCTGGCCCCTGGTCGTCGGGCTGCTGGCCACGGCGGTCGTCGTGCGACGGCGCCGCCACCACTGACCTCGTCCGCCGGCGAGCGCGCCCGGACGCCGGAGGCCCGCCTTGAAGTTCCGCCCCGGCCTGCTGCCCCGCGGCTTCTGGATCCTGCTGCCGATCCTGGCGGCGGCGACGGTGCTCTACCTGCGCGGCGGCGACCGCCGCGACGAACCGGGCGGCGACCGCCTCTTCCCGTTCCCCCTCGCCGAGATGAGCGGCTGCGAGCTCTACGGGCCGGGACGGCACGTCGTCCTGCAGCGGACCGCGCGGGGCTGGCGCCTGGACGGCGACGTCCGCGACCTGCCCGACCCCCAGTCCGTCGAGCGGCTGATCGGGACCATGCAGACGTCGGAACGCTCGCCGGAGATCGCCGGCGCGGCGGGGGACCCCGCCTACGGCCTGGACGGACCGGACGCCTGGCGCCTGGCGGTGACGACGCCGCAAGGCAGCGGCGCCGTCACCATCGGGCACCGCAACCCCGTCACCGGGCACAGCTACGTCCGCGACGAGGGCGACGGCCGGGTCTACGTGGTCGCCGCGGCGCTGCCCGCGCTGCTGGCCACGCTGCCGGACGCCCTGCGGGCCCGCGACCTGTGGCCGCTCTTCGAACCGGCGGGCATCGACACCGTGCGCGTGCGGGCGCCGGGCGTCCCCGCGGCCGACCTCTACGCCCGTGACGGCGACCGGCGGTGGTGGCTGCGTCGACCCGCCGACGACTTGGCCCGCTCGCCGGCCGCGCAGCGCTACCAGGCCCACCGCGCCGATCGCCGGCGCGACGCCGACGGGACCACCTGGTACCGCGCCCGCGACAACTCCCTGCTCAACCTGCTGTCGCTGCTGGCGGACGTCCGGGTGCTGGAATTCCGCGACCCGTCGGCGAGCGCGGCGCCGCCGGCCGCCGGGGAGCTGACGGTGATCGCCAGCGGCGCGGACGGGCAGCGGCACGAGGCGGCGTTCGGCGGACCGGCCGGCCAGGAGCGCGTCCTCGGCCGCCGCGACGGCGGCCGCGCCGTGCTGGTCATGACCGACCAGCTCCTGCGGAACTGGCGGGCCGACCTCGCGTCGTCGCTGCACCTGGGGCTGCTGACCGCCACGCTGGCGGCCGCGGATTCGTTCGCCCTGTCGTCGCCGGGGCTCGGCGGGATCCTGACGGTGAAGTCCGGCGAGGGCTGGCGCGTGGCGCGGCCGTCCGGCCGTTCCCGGCTCGACGAGCTGGCGGGCGACGTCGTGGTGCTGTTCGACCGCGCGGACATCCAGGACGTCCTGCCGGCGTCGGCCGACGGACGCGACCCGCTGGCAGGCGGGTATCCCGTCAACGAGCAGACGGGCTGGCTGCCCGGCTCGGCGGCGGCGCCGGAAGCCGCGCTGTCCACCGTACGGTTGGGCGTGGCCGACGGGCGCGCCGCGGCCCTCCTGACGACCGTGGCTTCGGCGCCGGCAAGAGGAAGGGCGCCCGTCGGGGGCGCCCTGTTCGTGGTCGATCCGGAGATCCTGACCTCGCTGCGGACCTTCCTGCTGGCGGCCGCCGAGGCTCCCTAGGACGAGGGCTGGGTCAGCGAGGCGAGCAGGTTGCCGTCCGCGACGGGCACCAGCGGCATCATCACGGCCATCATGTGCGTGCCGCTGCCGGCGGGCTGCGAGCCCAGGCAATAGCTGTAGAGGGCCGCGGTGGCCTGGTAGGCAGCCAGGTACTCGCGCTCGATCGGCTCGGACGCGGGCAGCTTCAGCGTGCGCGGGTTGACCCAGGTGCCGTCCTTGCGGACGCGGTAGTCCAGGTGCGGGCCGGTCGCCGTGCCCGTCGCGCCGACGTAGCCGATGACCTCGCCCTGGCGCACCCGCGCGCCCTTGCGCAGGCCGTCGGCGAAGCGCGAGAGGTGCAGGTAGTAGGTCTCGTACGAGCGGTTGCTGTGCACGATCTTCACGTAGCGCCCGTTGCCGCCCTCGTAGGCCGCCTCGGCCACCACGCCGTTGCCGCCCGCGCGCACCGGCGTGCCGACGGGCGCGGCGTAGTCGACGCCGTAGTGGGGCATGTAGCGGCCGTGCACCGGGTGCAGCCGCCGCGACGAGAACTCGCTGGAGATGCGGGCGTACTCGATCGGGGCCCGCAGCAGCTGCTTCTCGAGGCTCAGGCCCTCTTCGGTGTAGTAGCCGATGCTGCCGTCGGGCTGCACGAAGCGGTAGCCGCGGTGGGTGTGGTCGGCGCTGGTGTACTCCACGGCCAGGACCGGGCCCGTGCGCAGGAACCTGCCGTCGCGCCGGACTTCCTCGTACAGCACGCGGAACGTGTCGCCGCGGCGCATGTCGCGGCGGAAGTCCATCTCCCAGCCCAGGATGTCGCCCAGCTTCGAGGCCAGGGCGGCCGGCGCGCCGGCGTCCTCGAGGCTCTCGAACAGCGAGGCGTTGACGATGCCGCAGACCACGGTCGGGACGTGCTCGACCGGGTAGGTCAGCTCGAAGGCCTCGTAGGATCCGTCGGCCCGGCGCTGCATGGTGATGTAGGATTCCTGGTCCTCGAGGTCGAAGCGCAGGCGCTCGATCTTCCCGCCCGCGCCCATGGCGTAGTGGAAGACGTCGCCGCGGCGGACCTTGCCCAGGTTGCGGTAGGGCTTGCAGGACTGCACCAGGGCGATGACGTCGTCGTGGTTGCCGCCGAGGGCCCGCAGGGCGTCGTAGAAGGTTTCGTTGCGCTTCAGGACGAGCTGGCGTTCCGCCGACTCGGCGGACAGTTCGGGCAGGCTGCCCGCATCGTTGCCGACCACGTTGACGAGCGTTCCGGATTCGAGGATGTCGGTCCCGGGGCGGAAGTCGGGGTCGAGCAGGGCGGCGGCGTGGTCGCCGCCGAAGCGCTCGGGGGGCGCCGACGGCAGGATGTCCGCCAGTACGTAAAGCACGGCGGCCGAAGAGATTATCGCCCCTAGGGCGAAGATGCGACGCTGGGTATTGGAACGGAGCAGGACGAGCCTCCTTGCCTGGGGCGGAT
>JAURXS010000357.1 GCA_030654305.1 bacterium
ACCCGCCGCGCTCACGCCGCCTGCGGCCGCCGCCGGACCTGAGGCGGACGCCGCGGCGGCGGCGAAGGCGGCCCGCGAACGGGAATTCCGCGCCGAGTGTGAGCGCTTCGTGCGCGAGACGCTGGCCCAGATCCGCAGCCGCCCGCCCGCGACGGTCGCGGCGACGCCAGCCGCCCCGGACCTGTTCGTCGCGCCGTCGGCCGCCGCGGTGGCCGCTTCCGCGTCCGCGCCGGTCCCGCCGTCCAAGCGGCTGGCGCTGGAGAGCCTGGCCGCCGAGGTGGCCGTCTGCACGTCCTGCAAGCTGCACCCCACGCGCACCCGCACGGTCTTCGGCAGCGGCAACCCCGACGCGCGCGTGCTCTTCATCGGCGAGGCTCCCGGCCGCAACGAGGACGAGCAGGGGCTGCCGTTCGTCGGCCGCGCCGGGCAGCTGCTGACCGACATCCTGCGCGCCATCCGCTTCGAGCGCGACGAGGTCTACATCTGCAACATCCTGAAGTGTCGGCCGCCCGAGAACCGCGACCCCGAGCGAGACGAGGCCGACGCCTGCGAGCCCTTCCTGCGCCGGCAGCTCGCGATCATCCAGCCGCACCTGATCTGCTGCCTCGGCCGCCACGCCGCGATGACGCTGCTGGACACCCGCGCCAGCCTGCGCTCGCTGCGCGAGACCGTGCACTTCTACCAGGGCATCCCCGTGCTGGCGACCTTCCATCCCGCCGCGCTGCTGCGCAACCCGCACTGGAAGCGCGACACGTGGGAGGACGTGCGCAAGCTGCGCGCCCTGCACGACGCGCTGCTCGCCGACGCCTCCTGACCCTTCACCGCCGGGAAATCAGCATCGCGAATTCGTGCCGGGCGTCCACGCCGGTGATCGGCGGCAGGAAGACGCCGCCGCCGAGGCCGGCGGCCGCGCACAGCGCCGCGAGGTCCTCGTCGCGCCAGGCGCGCCCGCTCTGCGCGTAGCGCGTCGCCGCGCCCGTCGCGGGGTCCACGATCCAGTGGACGTTGATCTCGGACTGCGACGCGTCGTCCCAGTGGTACGACTGCAGCCAGAGGTGCGGGCCGTCGGCGAACGGCGAGCCGTCGCAGGCCCGCCACTCCTGCAGGTCCTCGCGCGGGTAGAGATCCCAGGGCTGGTACTCCAGGATCATCAGGCCCCCGGGGCGCAGGCGCTCGGCGAGGGCGGTCAGGGCGGCGAGCATCTCTCCCGGCAGGTGGGCGTGGACCTCGCCGTACCAGAGCGTCACCGCGTCGAGGTCGGCGACGTCCGCGGGCAGCGGCAGCCGCGGGTCTTCGAGGTCGACGAGGTGGAAGCCGCAGCCGAGACGCTCGTCCGCGGCGACCGCGCGCGCGTGGCGCAGGGCCGCCGGCGCCACGTCGCAGCCCCAGGCGCGGTGCCCGCGGCGGGCCAGCTCGTGGCAGTACAGGCCGGGCCCGCAGGCGACGTCCAGCACGCGGCGCGGCGCGCCGGCGCCGAAGGCCTCGTCCAGCCGCGCCTCCAGCCAGCCGACGTGGGCGGCGACGACCGGCAGGGTGCGGCTCGCCATGTGCGTCGACTGGTCCAGGTGCAGGCGGAGCATGCGCTCGCTGAAGGCGGGGTCGGCCCAGGGGAACGCGGACCCGTCCCGCCAGGGCCGTGCGGGGCGCGGTTCGGCGGCGATCCGGGCCCAGATCTCGCGGAGTTGTCCACCGTCGGTCATGGAGGTCGCCTCTCGGAGGGACCGGGTTGTCAACGTGTTGGACGGGAACCGGTTGGATGTTCCGCGCGTCCGGCGCCATGGAGCTTATCCACCCCGGCGTCGACTTGTCCACCAGATGTCCAGAAGCTGTCCAGAAGCTTTCCCGAGATTGTCCCGGGGGGCGGGCGGCGGGGCGGGCGGGAGGGGTGATCGCCGGCGCGATG
>JAURXS010000358.1 GCA_030654305.1 bacterium
CTGCGCGCGGCCGCGCGGGTGCTCGAGGGGCGCGCCGTCGCCCCCGGCGTCGTGCTGAAGATCGTGCCGGCGACGCGCGCGGTCTGGCAGCAGGCCCTGGACGAGGGGCTGGTCAAGGTCTTCACCGACGCCGGCGCGCTGATCGGCAACGCCGGCTGCGGCGGCTGCGCCGCCGGCCAGATCGGCCAGAACGGCCCCGGCGAGGTCACCGTCTCGACGGGCAACCGCAACTTCGCCGGCAAGCAGGGCAAGGGCGAAGTCTACCTGGCGAGCCCCGCGACCGCCGCGGCCTCGGCCGTGTCCGGCGTCATCTGCACGGCGGCGACGATGCCCGCGAAGCCGGTGCTGTTCGCACCGCCGGTCGTCGCGGCGAAGGTCGCGACGACGGGCCCGGGCGCCGTCGGCGGCGGCAAGCCCACCGTGCTGACCGGCCGCGCCTGGATCGTCGACGTCGACAACATCGACACCGACATGATCTTCCACAACCGCTACCTGGCGATCACCGACCTGAAGCAGATGGGCCAGTACACGTTCGACAACCTCGAAGGCTGGAAGGATTTCGCGCGGAAGGCCCAGCCCGGCGACATCGTCGTCACCGGCGGCAACTTCGGCTGCGGGTCCTCGCGGCAGCAGGCCGTGGACTGCTTCGCGGCGCTGGGCGTGCAGGCGCTGGTCGCGCGCAGCTACGGCGCGATCTACGAGCGCAACGCCATCAACGCGGGGCTGCCGGTCGTGACGGCCGACGCGGTGAAGGCCGGCCTGAAGAGCGGGGTTGCGATCACCGTCGATTTGGGCAGCGGCCAGATCTCGTGGGCCGGCGGCGGCGCGCGGGGCGAACCCTTCAGCCAGGTGCAGATGGAGATCTACCAGCGCGGGGGGCTGCTGGCGAAGTAGGCGGCCGGCGGCGGCTCAGCGCACGGATGCGCGCAGTTCGGCCTTCAGCACCTTGCCCGAGGAGTTCTTGGGCAGCGCCTCCACGGCGTGCAGCCGGCGGGGGATCTTGAAGGTCGCGAGCTTCGACGCGCAGTGTCGCAGCAGGGACTGCTCGTCGAAGGTCGCGGGGTCGGCCGGCACGATCCAGGCCTCGATGGCCTCGCCGAGCAGCGCGTCCGGCACGCCGATCACGCAGGCCTCGACCACCTCGG
>JAURXS010000359.1 GCA_030654305.1 bacterium
GGCCGTAGAGCGTGTCGTCCCAGAACTGCCCCTCCTGGTAGCCCCCGTAGCCGACCACCGGCGACTGCACGGCCTCCAGTTCGGCCAGCGAGGCGCCGCGCGGCGGGATGCGGTTGTCCATGAAGACCGTGTCGTTGAGCACGAAGTGGAACGAGGGTCCCGCGTCGAGGCCCAGGATCGCGGCGAGCCGGTGCGAGGTGCCGGGCTCGATGTGGTAGATCTTCGCGTCCGGGTCGAGGGTCAGCACGCCGGTGGCGGCGTTGTAGGCGCCCGACTCGTAGACCAGGTTCGCCTGGTCGTCGAAGGCCCGCACGTTGATCCAGATGCGCCGACCCTCCGGGTACCCGCTGGGCAGCTTGTGGGCCGTCTCGTTGGTGACGCGCACCGTCACGCCCGGCCCGCCGCCGACGGGCGACTCGAAGACCTCGAGCGTGGCCGCCTTCTGCAGCATCGCCGTGACGCGTGCCTTGCCCGCGTTGAGGGCCGTCTGGTCGAACTCGCCCGGGAACCACGTCGGGATGAGGTCGGGCACGAAGTGGTTGCCGCCGGTGAGGTCGTGCACGCCGAGATCGGTGCGGATCGGACCGGTGGCGGCGCCGCGGCCGGTCGCGTCGGCCATGTGGCAGTCCTGGCAGGTGGAGACGATGCCGCCCGGCTTGACGCCGGCGAACTGCGGCGCGTAGACGCCGCCCTCGGCGTAGGCGCTGACCGACCACTCGCTGAACGTGCGTTCCACCGGGAACATGTCGCGCTTGTCCCCGTCGGGATGCGGCGCGTCCAGCTCCTGCACGACGTACTCGCCGGGCGCCGTGCCCGCGACGAAGGCCGGGTTGCTCACGTCGTGGCAGGTGCCGCACAGGTTGGCGGTGCGGTGGAAGGCCGAGTCCAGGAACTGGTGCGAGGCCAGGGCGTCCGCGTAGGGCCCGCGGCGGACGGGATCGGGGTCGGTGACGAATTGCCCGTTGCCGTAGCCGAGCACGGGCGCGGCGAGATTCGCGAGGATGCCCTCGTCGACGGCGGGGCTGACGCCGGGCTGGTAGACGGGGTCGACCTGCCGGTGGCAGAAATCGCACTGCACGCCCTGGCGGTCCGTCGTCGTGACCATGCCGCCGGAGGTGTCGGTCGAACGCCCCCCCTGCCAGCCGCCCGGGGTGTGGCAGCGCAGGCAGAGGTCGCCCGAGGCGGGCGCGTCCTGCTCGGCGATGATCATCGTCGCGGCGAAGACCGGGTCGCGCATGGTGTTGCCCATCATGCTGCCGCGCCAATTGGACCAGGGCTCCACGGCCGCGCTGTAGCCGCCGTGGCAGGTCGAGCAGGTGCCGTCGGGGTTGTCGAGTTCACCCGAGCCGAAGGGCTGGGTGCCGGGCAGGCGGAAGTCGCGCAGCGTGGTGGGCGCGACGCCGCCGACGTGCGGCGCGATCGTGAAGTCGGCGGCGCTGTCGCCGTAGCCGGCGTTGCCGGCCGCGTCGCGGGCGTGGACACGGATCCGCGACGTCGCGCCGGGCAGGTTGGGCACGAACCAGGCGTAGCTGCTCGACGGCGGCAGGTTGCGGGCCACGGTCTCCCAGTGGACGCCGCCGTCCTCGCTCAGCGAGATGTCGATCGCGGCGATGCCGCTCGGGTCGGTCGCGTTCCAGGTCACGTTCGCGGTGGTGTTCGGCGCGACGCTCTCGCCGCCCGACGGCCAGGTCACCGAGACCAGCGGCGGGTCGACGTCCGACCCGCCGGACGGCGTCAGGTGGTCGACCAGGTCGGCCTGGCTCACGTTCAGCGCGGAACCCGCGTTGGCGGCCTTGAGTCCGGGGAAGGTGGGCGTGTTCGCGAAGTTCACCGTGTCGGTGATCTCGATCAGCGCGGAGAAGCCGTCGTTGTCCGCGTCCTGCGTCTCGGCGGCCGCGACCGCCGCGGCGTTGGAGAGGCCGTTGTTGAGGCCGACCTCCACCAAGAGGCCGTAGGGATTGCGCGGCCCGCCGCCGCTGAAATCGAAGTGGCACACGCCGCAGTGGTTGGCGTGGGACGGCAACTCGTCCAGCGCGGTGTTCACCGCGGCGGGGTACCTGGCGAAGAAGGAATTGCGGATCGGGTTGCGGGCCCGGGCCGCGCCCGCGGCCGCGACGAGGAACAGGGCGGTCACGAGCATCCGGAACAGAGTGCGACGCATGTCAGTCTCCTTCAGAGATTGGCTGCGGGACACTCCAGGGCGGCAGAGTTCCCGGGCGAGGTCAGGGCGTCACGATCCACCGGCGGCAATTGTAACGAAAGTATCACGGTACTTCCAGGTAATGATGTGATGACATCAATATCCAGTATCTAAATGCAAGTCCCCGACGCTGATCGCAATGACGGTTGATCCAGTCAGGACCCTGTGACAGATTCCGGCCGAGCGGGCCCATCAAGGCCCAGGTCC
>JAURXS010000360.1 GCA_030654305.1 bacterium
CCGGCGCCGGCGCCGGACACGGCGAGCACGACGCCCTGCGCCAGCAGCAGCAGCGAGGCGACGGAGATCCAGGTGCGGGCTCGACTCGGCAAGGCGTCTCCCGGGGCAACGGGCCGGCGTCGATCTTAACTCACGGGCGGCTCGCCGGAAACGCCGGTTCCGCCCCCTGCGTTCCGGCCGGATCGGGAGCGGGGCCACGGCGCGGCGGGGGGCCACGAAAAAGGGCGCCCCGCGGGGCGCCCTCGAGATGCCGGCGTCGGCGCGCTCACATGGCTTCGCGGCGCCGCGGGTCGGCGACGCGCTTCTCGTGCCACCAGACCAGGATCGGCGCGGCGACGAAGATCGACGAGTAGGTGCCGATGACGATGCCGAAGGTCAGCGCGAAGGTGAAGTCGTGGATCACCGGGCCGCCGAAGAAGTAGAGCATGGCCGAGACCATGACCGTCGTCAGCGAGGTGATCACGGTGCGGCTGAGGGTCTCGTTGATCGAGCGGTCGACCACCGCCGCGTACGACTCGCCGCGCTTGCGCAGCTTCATGTTCTCGCGGATGCGGTCGAAGACCACGATCGTGTCGTTGATCGAGTAGCCGATGATCGTCAGGAACGCCGCGATGATGCTGAGCGAGACTTCCTTGTTCAGCATCGAGAACACGCCCAGGGTGATCGTCACGTCGTGGGCCAGGGCGATGACGGCGGCGATGCCGTACTTGAAGATGAAGCGGACCGAGACGTAGATGATGATCAGGCCCAGGGCCGCGACCATCGAGTTGAAGGCGGCCGTCTTCAGCTCGCCGCCGATCTTCGGCCCCACCGACTCCTCGCGCCGCATCTCGACCGCGGTGCCGGGCAGCCCCTGCTCCAGGACGGACTTCATCGCGGCGGCGGTGTCCAGCCCCGAGACCGCCTTGGCGGTCCCGGTGAAGGTGATCAGGAACTCGTCGGCGGACCCGAAGTCCTGGACCTGCACGCCGGGGTAGCCGCCGCTCTCGAGCAGCGACCGCACGCGCCCGATGTCCGGGGCCGGCGCCATCTTCACCTGCAGCACGGTGCCGCCGGTGAAGTCGATGCTCAGGCGCGGGCCGCCGTGGGCGACGAGCGAGACCACGCCCGCCACGATCAGCAGCCCGGAGAACAACAGCGCGTACCGGAACATCGCGGTGAACCGGACGTTCGTCTGCTTGAAGAACTGCATGCCGGAATCCTCTCCCGGGGCCCGGAGGCCCCCGCTCGCGCCGCGGGGCGGCCGTTCAGATTCGCAACGTCGCGTTCGCGCGGTTGCGCGTGTACGCCTCCAGGACCACCCGCGTCAGCACCAGCGCGGTGAACATGCTCGTCAGGATGCCGATGCTCAGGGTCACGGCGAAGCCCTTGATCGGGCCGGTGCCGAACCAGAGCAGCACGACGCCCACGATCAGCGTCGTCACGTTGGAGTCGACGATGGTGCGCGTCGCGTTGTGGTAGCCGGCGTCGACCGCGGCGCGGGGCGTCTTGTCGCGCCGCAACTCCTCGCGGATGCGCTCGTTGATCAGCACGTTCGCGTCCACGGCCATGCCGACGGTCAGGAAGATGCCGGCGATGCCGGGCAGGGTCAGCACCAGGCCGAACTGGGCCAGCGTCGCCATCATGATCAGCATGTTGACGACCAGGGCCAGCACGGCGACCGCGCCGACGGCCTGGTAGTAGACGATCATGAAGACGACGACGACCAGCGCGCCGATCCAGCCCGCCTTCAGGCCCTGGGCGATGGAGTCGCGCCCGAGGCTCGGGCCGACGGTCCGCTCCTCCTCGATGCGCACGTCCACGGGCAGGGCGCCGGCGCGCAGCATCAGCGCGAGGTCGCCGGCCTGGGCGCTGGTGAAGCTGCCGGTGATCGAGCCGGAGTCGGTGATCTTGGTGATGATCTGGGGCGCCGACTTGACCTTGCCGTCCAGGCTGATGGCCAGGAAGCGGCCCTCGTTGGCGCCGGTGGTCTCGCCGAAGATGCGCGAGCCGCGGCGGTCGAGCGAGAAGTTGACCTGGAACATGCCCGGCTTCTCGGAGTCGGGCTTGCTCGTGGCGGTGGTCAGGCGGTCGCCGGTCAGCGACGGCGTGCGGTCCAGCAGGAACAGGAACACGCCCGGCTGGCCGAAGGGCGAGCGCTCGTCCATGCCGAACTGCAGCTCCATGTCGCGCGGGATCACGCGCGCCGCGGGGCCGGACAGCAGCCGGCGCACCTCCTCGACGGACTCCGAAGGCACGAACATGTAGCTGCCGCCGTACTGGGCCAACTGCTCGTCCACGATGACGCGGCTCGTGAAGGGGCGCTCCCCGCCGGCCGCGGCGGCCGCGTCGGCCGCGTCCTGACCGTCCGGCAGGGCGGGCAGGTCGCCCAGCGCGTCGTCGGCGCCGGGAGCGGCCTGCGTCGCGTCGGCGGTCGTGGCGGCCGCGGGTGCCGCCGTCGCGACCGGACCGGCCGCGACCTTCAGGGCCTCGTCCAGCTTGGTGGCGACGAACGCGGCGTCCTCCCACGGGCGCACCAGCCGGAACTCGAGGCGGGCGGTCGAACCGATCA
>JAURXS010000361.1 GCA_030654305.1 bacterium
GGGGACGGGGCGGCCGCATCGCCGAGGCCGGCGCCGGCGCCGCGCAGGCGGCGCGTCAGGATCTCGTCCATGAGGTCGAAGTAGGCGCGGCTCCCGCTGGAGCGGCGGTCGAAGATCACCGTGGGCCGCCCGTCGACGGCCATCTCCGAGAGGCGCGTGTTGCGCGGGACGGCCGTCTCCAGCAGCAGGTCGCCGTGCTCCTCGCCCAGCAGCGAGGCGACGCGCCGGCTCATCCGCGTGCGGGGGTCGGTCATGGTCAGGAACAGGCCCTCGAGCCCGGCCGCGCCTTCCGCCGCCGCGCTGAAGTCCCGGACATGGTCCAGGAGGCGCGACAGGGAGTCGCGGCTCAGCTCCTCGGCCTGGACCGGGACGAGGAAGCCGTCGGCCGCCAGCAGCGCGGCGCGGGACTCGGCCCCGAAGCCCGGCGGGCAGTCGATCAGGATGGTGTCGTACGACGCGCGCGCGTCGTCCACGGCCGCGACGAACGCGCGGGCCTGGCGGGCCATCAGGTCCTTGTACTGCTCCTCCTCGGACATCGTCCAGGCGTCGGGGGAGACGACCTGCAGCCCGGGCAGCACGGTGGCGTGCGCCACGTCGACGAGCGGCAGCCCGGACAGCAGCACCTCGCGCAGGCCGCCCCGCAGCTGCTGCGGCCCGAAGCCCAGGCTGCGCGAGAGGCCGCACTGCGGGTCGGTGCCGATCACCAGCACGCGGTGGCCGTTCAGCGCGAAGCAGGCGCCCAGGTTCACCGTCGAAGTCGTCTTGCCGACGCCCCCCTTCTGGCTGACCAGGGCCAGCACGCGGGAGGCGGCGTCGTACCAGGGGCGGACGGCGGCGGGCGCCGACGCCTCTTCGTCGCGGGCGGAGGGGTTCAACATCGGTGTTCCTTCTGGTTGCGAGTCCAAGGTTGTGTCAGCAGAGGGCGAGCACTTCGTCCACGAGCCTGCCGATGCCGTCGAACACTTCGGAGATCCTGCCGGCGACCATGTAGGCCGGCGTGGTCGCGACGCGGTTCGGGCCGTCCACCACGACGTCGCCGGCCGTCGCCGTCACGTGCCGGGCGCCCATCGCCTCCACCGCCGCCGCCGTGGCCGGGTCGTCGCCGATGGTCAGCAACAGGGGCGTCGGCGTCTTCCCGCCGCGGGATCCCAGGACCCGGGCCACCAGGACCGGCGCGATGCAGGCCGCGCCGATGGCCTTGCCCGCGTCGTGCATGGCCACGAGGAACGCGGCCGTCGTCGGTTCGACCGAGCACGCCGCGCCCTCGGTGGCGAAGGTGCAGAGGTTCTTGGCGACGCCGAAGCCGCCGGGCAGGATCACCGCGTCGAAATCCCCGGCGCGCAGGTCCTTCACCTCGGCGACCGGCCCGCGGGCCAGGCGCGACGATTCGACGCGCATGTCCCGCGTCTCGCCCGCGGCGGGTTCCCGGCGCAGGTGGTCGATCACGTGCAGCTGCGGGCCTCCCGGGGCGGCGACGGTCACGCGCGCGCCGGCGCGGTCGAGCGCGAGCAGCACGGCCGTGGCTTCGTGGATTTCCGAACCGTCGAACACGCCGGCGCCGCTCAGGATCACCGCCACGCGCTTCATGGCGCCACCTCCCCCCGGAAGAGTTGGGATTCTCGGACCACCGGTCGCGGATGTCAACCCCCCGCGGCCGGTCGGCAAGAGACTTTTTGGGCGCGACGCCGGCGGGTACTACTCTTGACGGGAGACGGCGTGCGACCGCGCCGGCCGGACCCCGAGGGGGGAGATGTCGAAGATCGCGATCGGCGGGATGGTCGAGACTCCCGCCCTGGTGCTGCTGAAGGTGCTGGGCGCCCGCAAGGGGCCCGGCGTGGCCGGCCTGGCCCTGTCGACGCTCGGCGCGCACGGGGTCAACGTGCTGTGCGTGGTCTCGTCCTCGGACCGCCACGGCCGCGAGAACATGACCGTGGCCGTGGGCCGCGACGACCTCGACCAGGCGCTGGGCCTGCTGCAGGCCGTAAGCGAGGAGATCGACTCGGAGAGCATCGAGGTCGTGCGCAACTGCTGCCTGATCTCGGTCTACGGCCCCCATTTCAGCGAGCGGCCGTCCATCGCCGGCATGATCTTCGACGCCCTGGCCGAGGGCGAGATCGACATCCACGCCATCAGCACTTCGGTCTCCACCGTCTCCTGCCTGATCGATCAGGGCGACCTGGAACACGCCCGCCGGCAGCTCCAGTCGGTCTTCCTGATGCCCTGACCCGCCTCTCAGTACCGGAATCCGCTCTCCCCGATGAACTCCCGCAGCAGCGAGGTCGGCGGCACCAGCCGCGCGTCGATCGGCAGGTGCAGCCCCAGGAACTCCAGCAGCCCCCGCGCCCGCCCGAAGGCCGGGTCCTGCGGCGGCACCGCGGCCAGGCGCGGCTCGGCCCACAGCTTCAGCACCCCCAGCTCGTACGGCAGGCCCGTGTTGAAGAACAGGTCCGCGTTGGGCTGCCAGGGGAAGATGTACTTCTTCTCGCCCTCGCGCACGCTGTTCCAGCGCTGCAGCGTCGTCGCCGCCGGGTAGCCGCGGAACTGCGCGTCGCGCACCAGCCGCCGGAAGAGGCGCGGCAGGTGGGTGGGCATGTAGGTCAGGTCGTCGATGTTGGTGGGCGTCAGGGCCGAGACGTAGATGCGCAGGGTGTTGCGGCGCGGCACCGCGGCGGCGAGGCGGGCGTTCAGGGCGTGGATGCCCTCGACGATCAGGGGCGAGCCCGGCGCCAGGGTGACGGCGTCCGCGCGCCAGACGCTGCGCCCGGTGTGGAAGTCGTAGCGCGGCAGGCGCATCTCGCGGCCGGCGAGCAGGCCGGCGATGGTCTCGTCCAGCAGGTCGAGGCGCAGGGCGTCGATGGTCTCGTAGTCGAAGGTGCCGGCGGCGTCGCGGGGCGTGTGCTCGCGGTCGACGAAGAAGTCGTCCAGGGACAGCAGGAGCGGGCGCAGCCCGTGGTCGCCCAGCATCAGGGCGAGCCGCTTGGCGAAGGTCGTCTTGCCGCTGCTCGAGGGGCCGGAGACCAGGACAACGCGGCCGTCGTCGGGCAGGGCGGCGATCCGGTCCGCGACGCCGACCACCGCCCGCGTGTGCCGCGTCTCGCAGGTCGCGATGAGCTCGCCGGCCCGACCCTCGGCGACCAGGCGGTTGATCGAACCCAGGTCGGGGATGCCCTGCCGCGTGGTCCAGGCGGTGTGGTCCCGCAGCGCCTGGAGCAGCTTGGGTTGCGGCGAGAAGGGCTGCACCGCGTCCGGGGCGCCGGGCAGGCTGGGCAGCAGCACGAAACCGGGCGGCTCCGGCAGCAGGGCGAACGCGCCCGCGTGGACGGTCGAGGGCAGGTGCAGGCCCTGCAGCAGCAGGCGGCTGCCCTCGGGGCGGCAGAAGACCGCGGCGCCGGCCGGGACGTAGCGCGCCGCCTCCAGCGTGTGGCGGCGCGACGAGTCGCGCAGCGCCCGCTGCAGGGCGCGCGGCCCGTAAAGCACGGGCTTCAGCTCGCGGTCGGCCGCGATGATCGCCTGCATGCGCGCCGCGAGCGCGGCGAGCTCGTCGGGCCGCAGGGGGGCCTCGCGGCGGAGCTCGCAGTACATGCCGTCGCCGTAGGAGAAGTCCACGACGACCGCGTGCTCGGGGTGGAGCTCCTCGCAGGCCATGGCCATGACCGTCACCAGGGTCCGCTGGACCGTGGAGTGGGACTTGGGGTGGCTGCGGCGCATCAGGCCCACCGACTCGTCGCCCCAGAGCGGCTCGTTCAGGCAGGTGCGCTGGCCGTTGACCACGCCGAGGACGACCGGATCAGCGCCGCCGTCGAGGTCGTGGACGGCGAGCACCTCCAGCAGGGGGGTGCCGGGGACGATCTCGTACGGGCGGCCCTCGATCCGGACCGTCGTCATGCCGTTGGCCATGTCATCTCCTCGTCGGGACCGGTGCGGGGCCGATCGTAGGGCCGGCGCGGCGGCTTGTCCATCCCGAGGCCCGCCGGGCGCAAAGCGCCGGTTGTGCGGGACCTCTCCACCGCCTATACTGCTGCCCGCGGGAGATCGCCGCGCGACAACGCGAGTCAAAGGGAGTGCGCCATGTCCGTGAAGCTGGGAATCATGGGGTTCGGTCGGCTGGGCCGGAACATGTTCCGGATCGCCCACGACGTCCCCGACGTCACATTCGCCGCGGTCAGCGACGTGGCCGGCGTGGAGACGCTGGCCTACCTGCTGAAGTACACCACGGTCGAGGGTCCCTTCAAGGGCGAGCTGCGCCAGAAGGGGCACTACCTGGTCACCGAGCACCAGAACACCCGCGTGGTGCACGGCTCGCGCCCCGGCGACGTGCCCTGGGACGTGCTGGGCGTCGACATCGTCATCGAGGCCACCGGCATGTTCCGCACCCGCGCCGAGCTGCAGAAGCACCTCGACTCCGGCGCCAAGGCCGTGATCCTCTCGACGCCGCCGGTGGGCGCGATCGACCGCATGATCGTCAACGGCGTCAACGACGACCAGCTGCAGCCGTCCGACCGCATCGTCTCCTGCGGCAGCAGCTCCTGCCACGCCCTGGCCGTGATCATGAAGGTCCTGCAGGAGAAGATCGGCGTGAAGCGCGCGACCATGACCACCGTGCACGCCTACACCAGCGACCAGCAGCTCAGCGACAACGCCCGCGGCGGCCTGCGCTGGAGCCGCTCGGCGGCCGAGAACATCATCCCCAACAGCAGCTGGGCGGCCGGCGCCGTCATGGACCTGATCCCCGAGCTGAAGGGCAAGCTGTCGGGCATGGCGCTGAACGTGCCGGTGTCCGCGGGCTCGAACCTCGATCTGGTCATCGAGCTGGACAAGCCCCTCTCGGCGGCGGAGTTCAACGCCGTGCTGGCCGAGGCGTCCGCCGGACCCTACAAGGGACTGATCGGCTACACCGACGAGCCCATCGTCTCGAGCGACGTGATCGGCAACTCCTGCTCGGCCGTCGTGGATTCCCAGGCCACCCTGTCGCTGGGCAACGGCCTGGTGAAGTGCATCGTCTGGTACGACAACGGCTGGGCCTACGCCTACCGCATGCTCGAGACCGCCCGCAAGCTCGCGGGCCTGATCCGGTCCCAGGAGGTCGCACGATGAGAGTCGCCATCAACGGTTTCGGGCGCATCGGGCGCGCGGTCTTCCGCCTGCTCAACAGCATGCCCGAGGTGGAGGTCGTGGCCATCAACGACCTGGCCGATCCCGCGGCGCTGGCCTACCTGCTGCGCCACGACACGGTCATGGGGCCCTTCCAGGGCGCCGCCGCGATGGACGGGGACATGATGGTCACCCGCAGCCAGCGCGTGAAGATGACCCAGGTGGCCGACCCGCGGCAGCTGCCCTGGCGCGAACTGGGCATCGACTACGTGGTCGAGGCCACCGGCCGCTTCCGCAAGCGGGCCGAGATCGCCCAGCACATCGAGGCGGGGGCGAAGAAGGTCCTGCTGACGGTGCCCTCGAAGGACGAGATCGACGCGACCATCGTTCTGGGCGTCAACGACGAGGACCTCAAGCCCGAGCACCAGATCGTCTCGAACGCCTCCTGCACGACCAACTGCCTGGCGCCCCTGGCCTACGTGCTGGACAAGGAGTTCGGCATCGAGTACGGGCTGATGACCACCGTCCACGCCTACACCAACGACCAGCGCCTGGCCGACGTGCCGCACAGCGACTGGCGGCGCTCCCGCGCCGCGGCCGAGAACACCATCCCGACCACCACCGGCGCCGCGCGCGCCGTGGGCAAGGTCCTGCCCAAGCTCAAGGGCAAGCTCGACGGCCTGGCCATGCGCGTGCCGGTGCCCGACGGCTCGGTCGTCGACCTGGTGACGATCATGTCGCGCGACGTGACCGTGGCCCAGGTCTGCGACGCCGTGCGGGCCCACGCCGAGAGCGCCCGCTTCCGCAACATCCTGCGCTACGCCGAGGAGCCCCTGGTCTCCAGCGACATCGTCGGCGACCCGCACTCCTCGATCTTCGACGCGGAGTACACGTCGGTGATCGGCGGCAACATGCTCAAGACCCTCAGCTGGTACGACAACGAGTGGGGCTACTCCAACCGCGTGGTCGACCTGCTGAAGCTGATGGAGCGGATCGGCTGACCGTCGCCGGTCGCCGACGCGTACGCAGGGGACCCCGGCCCGCCGCGGCCGGGGTCCTCGCGTTTTTAGCGTCCGGCCGGCGCTTGCCCGCCCCCCGATCCGTGGTACAATGGCTTGGTTCAAACGACGCCGCACCCGAATCGGGAGACGACCATGCGCCTGTCCGCGATCGCCGCCCTCATCCTCGCCTGCTGCGGAACCGCCGCCGCAGAACGTGCGGCGCCCCGGCCGGACCTGCTGGCCGAACCGCCGCTCCTGGCTGTCACGGACTGCCTGGCCGGCAACGCCACGGCCACGGTCACCTACTCCGGCTGGTGGAGCGGCAACGAGTCCTACGCCCGCCTGCTGCCCGCCGCCGCCCCCGCCTGCGGCTGCAACGTGGGGATCTCCGTGACCACCGCCCACATGCTGCTGTTTCTGGAACCCGGTGCCGACATCACCGTCCAGGCGCGGCTGCTCACGGCCGTCGGCGAGCCCGCCTGCCTCGCGCCCGGCACGACGCTGGCCATGTCGCTGCCGCGGCGCATCCGCGGCGTCACGAGCCCCGGCGTCGTCGACGTCGCCGTGCCCTGCGACTTCGTCTGCGCCGAGACGGGGCAGGACTACTTCCTGGTGATCGACTTCGTCTCGGGCGCCGCGCCGGGCCTGGCGCTCGTCGGCGGCGGCACCGGCCACGACTGCACGACCTGGAACGACTGGGGCACCGGCTGGGTCGACCTGGTCGGGAGCATGGGGTTCCTCAACGACCTCACGATGTGGGCGGACCTGGACTGCTGCTACCAGGCGATCGGCGCCGAGCGCGGCACCTGGGGCGGGATCAAGTCGATCTACCGCTAGAGCGGGTGGACGGGCCGGAGCGTTGCCGTCCGCCGCGCCCCGGACGTATCTTGGCGAAACGACCCGTCGTCCCGTCCGCGCGCGAGGAGCCCGCCCGATGACACGCCACACCAGATCCGCCCGCCCCGCGGCGGGCGTCGCCGCCCCGCTCGTGCTGCTGGTCGCCCTGCTGGCTGCCCTGCTGGATGTCCCGCCTGCCGGCGCCACCGATCCCGTGCCGACCGAGCACCGTCGCCTGGAGGCCGCGACCAAGGCCCGGCTGGCCGCCGCCGCCGGCCGCGTCGACGCGCAGAAGACCGCCGGCCAGGACCTCTACGACGTCCTCCACTACGACCTGGACCTGACGCTGGCGCCCGCGTCGCACCTGCTGACCGGCCAGGTCGCGACCACCGCCCGCATCGTGGACGCGCCCCTGTCGGCCCTGGACCTGGACCTGAAGTCGACGATGGCGGTGACCGCCGCGACCTGCGGCGGCGCGCCGGCCGCCTGGACCCGCAGCGGCGACGTGCTGACCGTGACGCTGGACCGCGCCTACGTCCCGGGCGAGACGGTCACCGTGTCGGTCGCCTACCACGGCGACCCCGCCGGCGACTACTTCGGCTGGAGCAGCGTGGGCGGCCAGCCCATGATCTGGACGCTGAGCGAGCCCTTCGGCTCCCGCGACTGGTGGCCGTGCAAGGACCTGAACACCGACAAGGCCGACTCGGTGGACGTGCGCGTGACCGTGCCGGACGGGCTGATCGCGGCCTCCAACGGGCTGCTGGTCTCGGAGGTCGACAACGGCGCGACCCGCACCTTCCTGTGGCGCACGCGCTACCCCATCGTGCCCTACCTGGTCTCGCTGGCGATCCACCCCTACACGCGGTTCTCCCACTGGTACGCGCCGCTGGCGGGCGGCGACCCGATGGAGGTGCAGTACTTCGTGTACCCGAGCCACTACGAGGCGGTCCAGACGAACTACGCCAAGACCGTGCCGATGATCACGGTCTTCGCGCAGGCGTTCGGGGAGTACCCCTTCGTGCGGGAGAAGTACGGGCACGCGGAGTTCGTCTGGGGCGGCGGCATGGAGCACCAGACGCTCACCAGCCTCGGCGGCTACGGCGAGGACCTGATCTCCCACGAGCTGGCGCACCAGTGGTGGGGCGACATGATCACCTGCGCCGACTTCCACCACGTCTGGCTCAACGAGGGTTTCGCCACCTGGTGCGAGGCCTACTGGAAGGAGCGGACGGCGGGCGTCGCCACCTACCGCGCCTACATGAACGCCGCCGCCTACCTGGGGCCCGGCACGATCTACGTCGAGGACACGAGCGACTTCTGGGGCATCTTCGACAGCAACCTGAGCTACAACAAGGGCTCGTGGGTCGTGCACATGCTGCGCGGGGTGCTGGGCGACACGGATTTCTTCGCCGGCCTGACGGCCTACCGCGATCAGTACGCCTACGGCAGCGTCACCACGGAGCAGTTCCGCGACGTCATGGAGGAGGTCTCGGGCCGCGACCTCGACGCCTTCTTCCAGCAGTGGATCTACGGGGATTTCCACCCCGTCTACTACTACGACTGGGAGACGACCGCGCACGACGACGGCCTCGTGCTGAACCTCGCCGTGACCCAGGCGCAGGTCGGCGCCGGCCCGTTCGCGATGCCGCTGCCGGTGCGCGTGACCACCGTCGCCGGCGTCGTGGACACCGTCGTCTGGAACGACGCCGCCCTGCAGTCCTACCGGATCGCGGTGCCGGGCGCGGTGACCGCCGTCGCGCTCGACCCCGACGGCTGGATCCTCTGCGAGAAGGCGGCCGTCCCGCTGATGGGGACCGCGGCGCCCGACGCGCCGCCCGCCGCGCCGCCCCGGCTGGCCTGCGCCCCGAACCCCTTCAATCCCGAGACCGAGGTGGCGATCGTCACCGCGGCCGCGGGTCGCGTGGACCTCGCCGTGCACGACGTCGCCGGCCGCCTGATTGCGTCGCTCTGCGCCGGCGACCTGCCCGCCGGCGAGCACCGCTTCCGCTGGCGGGGCCGCGACGACGCGGGCCGCGCCGTCGCCTCGGGCACCTACTACCTGCGGCTGCGCACGCCGGCGGGCTCGGCGCTGCGTCCCGTGGCGCTGGTGCGTTGAAGCTCCCGGCGTCCCTCCTCGCGGCGGCGTTCCTGGCCCTGGCCGTGTCCGGCGCCGCGGCCGGCGACCCGCCGCGCCGCCTGGTCTCGCTCGCCCCGAGCGTCACCGAGCTGCTTTTCGACCTCGGCCTGGGCGACCGTGTGGTCGGCGTGACGGACTGGTGCCGCCGCCCGCCGGCCGCGCTCGCCGTCGCCAAGGTGGGAGGGCACCTCGATCCCAACCTCGAAGCCGTGGTGGCCCTGCTCCCGGACCTGGTGGTGCTCGAAGCCGCCAACACGGAGGCCGCCGACGGCCTGCGCCGCCTGCAGGTGCCGTTCCTGGCGGTGGAGCACCGCGACGTGGCCGGGATCCTCGCCTCGGTGACCCTGGCGGGCGAAGCCTGCGGCGTGCCGGTGCGCGCGGCCGCGCTGCGCGACAGCCTCGAAGCGCGCGTCGCGGCTGTGCACAACGCCCGCGCCGACGGCCCGCACCCGCTGGCCCTGGTCGTGGTGGGCCGCGACGCGACCGGCGGCGTGCTGCGCGACGTGTACGCGGCCGGCGGCGGCACCTTCCTGGGCGAGCTGCTCGAGCTGGCCGGCGGCCGCAACGCGATCGCGGGCGGCGCGCTGCGCTACCCGATGCTCTCGCAGGAGGGGCTGGTGCGCCTGGCCCCGGAGGTGGTCGTTGACCTCGCGCCGGAATGCGCCGATGATCCGCAGCGTCGGGACGAGCTGCGCGCCGCCTGGGAGCTGCTGCGCGACGTGCCGGCGGTGCGCGACGGCCGCGTGCGCATCGTGCTGGACGACGCGGCGCTGATCCCCGGCCCGCGGTTCGTCGAGACGCTGGACCTGCTGGCGGAGGCGCTGGACCCCACATGGACGCGAACCGGACCCTGACCCCCGTCCTCGACCTGCGCCACCTGCGGCTGGAGCTGGACGGCCGCTCCATCCTGGACGACGTGTCGCTGGCGGTGCGCGAGGGCGAACACCTGGCGATCGTCGGCCCCAACGGCGCCGGCAAGACCTGCCTGTTGAAGTGCGTCAACCGGATCCTGCGCGGCTGGCGCGGCATGATCAGCGTGAACGGCATCAGCATCGCCGCCTACTCGCAGCGCGAGCTGGGCCGTCTGGTGGCCTACGTGCCCCAGGTCGGCGGCCGGCCGGCCCCCTTCACCGCCCGCGAGACCGTCCTGATGGCCCGCTACCCCCACCTGACCCCCTTCTCGTCGCCGGGCCTGCGCGACCAGCGCTACGCCGAGGACGCGCTGGCCCTGACCGGGATCGGCGCTCTGGCCGACCGCACCATGGACACCCTCAGCGGCGGCGAGCGGCAGAAGGTGTTCCTGGCGGCGGCCCTGGCCCAGGACGCGCGCCTGCTGCTGCTGGACGAGCCGGCGACCTTCCTGGACCCGCGCCACCGTGACGACTTCCGGCGCGTCCTGCGCACGGTGAACCGCCGCAAGGGCGTGACGGTCGTCGAGGTGACGCACGACCTCAACTGCGCGGTGCTCGACGCCGACCGGATCTTCGCGCTGAAGGACGGGCGCGCCGCGTTCTGCGGCCCGCCGGAGCAGTTCATGGTGCGCGAGGTGTTGCACCGCGTGTTCGACCGCGCGTTCCTGACCGTGAACCACCCGACGACCGGACAACCGGTGATCCTGCCGGAGGTGGGCGGACCTTGAGACGCATCACGATCCTCGGCCTGACCGTGCTGGTGACCGCGGCGGTGCTCGTCGCGGCGCCGCTGCTGGGCCTCGAGACCATCGACCCCCGCCAGGTCGCGGGCGGCGCCGGAGCGGGGCCCGAGGCCCGCATCTTCTGGTCGCTGCGCGTGCCGCGGGTGATGCTGGGCTTCCTGGCCGGCGCGGCGCTGTCGGTGGGCGGGCTGACCTTCCAGGCCCTGTTCCGCAACGCGCTGGCCACGCCGTACACGCTGGGCGTCTCCAGCGGCGCCGCGCTCGGCGCCACCCTGGCGATCCGGCTGGGCGCGGCCTTCTCGCTGCTCGGGATCCCGGCCGTCTCGCTGGCCGCCTTCACGGGCGCGCTGCTGGCGGTCGCGCTGGTGTACGGCCTGGCCCGCGCGCGGCAGGGCTGTTCGGCCAACATCATGCTGCTGGCGGGCGTGGCGGTGAACTTCAGCTTCGCGAGCCTGATCCTGCTGGTCCACTACACCTCCGACGCGGCCGCGTCCTTCAACATCCTGCGCTGGCTGATGGGCCGCCTGGACACGGTGGGCCCCGACGAGGCCCTGCGCCTGCTGCCGCTGGTGGTCGTCGGCGGTTTCGTCGCGCTGGCGTTGCACCGCGAGCTGAACCTGATGTCGGTGGACGAGGAACTGGCGGTCAGCCGCGGCGTCGACGTGGACCGCTACCGCGTGATCCTGTTCGTCACCACCTCGGTGATGGTCGGGGGCGTGGTGGCCGCCTGCGGCCCCATCGGCTTCGTGGGGATGATGGTGCCGCACGTCTGCCGCCTGCTGATCGGGCCCGACCACCGCTGGCTGGGGCCGATGAGCCTGCTCGCCGGCGGCGCCTTCCTGGTCGCCTGCGACGTGCTGGCCCGCATGCTGGCCGCGCCGGCCGAGCTGCCGGTCGGCGTGCTGACCTCGCTGCTGGGCGGCCCCTTCTTCCTGTGGCTGCTGGTGGGGCGCCGCGGCGCCGCCTGCGGCGCCTGACGCCGGGCGGAAAGGGAGGCTGTGTGGGCGCGCTGCTGCTGGCCTCGGCGATCTGGGCCTTCTCCTTCGGACTGCTGAAGACCGCGCTGGGCGGCTACGACCCGCTGGCCGTCGCCGCGGGGCGGCTCGCGCTCTGCCTCGTCCTGTTCCTGCCCTGGTTGCGGCGCGGCCCCGGCGCCGGCAGCGTGCGCCTGCGCCTGGCCGCCCTGGGCGCCGTGCAGTTCGGGCTGATGTACGCCCTCTACATCGCGTCCTTCCGCTGGCTGCCCGCCTACGCCGTGGCCCTGTTCACCGTGTTCACGCCGCTGTACGTCGTGCTGCTCGACGACCTCGGCCGCCGCGCGCTGCACCCGCGCCACCTCGCGGCCGCGCTGCTGTCGGTCGCGGGCGCGGGCTGGGTGGCCTGGCAGGCGCTGCCGCCGGGGGCGTCCTGGCCCGGCATCGCCCTGCTGCAGGGCGCGAACCTGTGCTTCGCCGCCGGGCAGCTGGGCTACCGCCGCCTGCGCCGCACCGAGCGCGGGACCGCGCGCAGCGAGGCCGGCAACCTGGCCTGGATGTACCTGGGCGCGACGGTGTTCGCCGTCGCCGCTCTGGTCGCCGCCGGGCGGCCCGCCGACCTGCTCGCCCTCACCCCGCGGGCCAGGTGGGCGCTGCTCTACCTGGGCCTGCTGCCCTCGGGCGTCGCCTTCTACCTGTGGAACCGCGGCGCGGCGCGCGTCGGGGCGGGCGTGCTGGCGGCCGCCAACAACCTCAAGGTCCCGCTGGGCGTGGTCGTCGCCTGGACGGTGTTCGGGGAACCGGCGCCCTACGCGCGCGTCCTGCTGGGGCTCGCCGTGGTCGCCGCCGCCGTCCTGTGGGCCGTGAGGGAGGAGAAACGACCGGAACGGTCGTGAACAAAACCCGCTTGTCGGGGGCTTGGGCCGGGGTTAGTTTTGCGGTCCGAGCATGTCGGCTGCGCCTTCGTTGCAGCCAGGACGCGGGTCGCCGGCCTCCGAGGCCGCCGCCGGCCCCACGGACAAGGAGACCCAGACGATGAGCTTCCAGGACCGGATCGAGAAGCTGCTCGCCGGCGGCGACGTCCGCCGCAACGTCCCCCGCGGGGACATGATCCAGGCCTGCGTCGAGGGTGGCGAAGCCGTCGTCAGCAAGTGCGGCGCCCTGGCCACCTGGACCCGCCCGGAATCCACCGGCCGCAGCCCGGAGGACACGCTGCTGGTCAAGCGCCCCGAGAGCCAGGCGAACATCGACTGGACGGCCGCCAACAACCGGCCCATCGATCCCGAGACCTTCGACATGCTGGTCGACGACGCCCTGGCCACCCTCGGCAAGGGGCGGGTCCACGTCAGCGATCGCGTCGTCGGCGCCGACTCCGCCTACGCCCTGCCCGTGACCACGATCAGCAACCGCGCGCTGCAGGTCCTGTTCACCGACAACATGTTCCGCCCCGTGCCGAAGGACATCGGCAAGAGCATCTTCGCCCAGCGGCCGTTCACGCTGCTGGTCTGCCCGCAGGAGAAGCTCGACCCGAAGCGCTACGAGGGACGCCTGCGCGTCGACCCCAAGCTGAAGCACACCTCGACGATGGTCATCGCCATCGACTTCGACCGCCGCATCGGCGTGGTCTACGGCTCGGCCTACTGCGGCAGCTGCAAGAAGCTGCTGTTCACGGTCATGAACTACATGCTGCCCGCCGAGGGCGTCCTGCCGCTGCACTGTTCCGCCAACGAGGGCAAGCAGGGCGACATCGCGCTGCTGCTGGGCCTGTCGGGCACCGGCAAGACGACCCTGTCGGCCGACCCGTCGCGCGCCCTGCTCGGCGACGACGAGCACGGCTGGGGCGACCACGGCGTCGCCAACTTCGAGAACGGCTGCTACGCGAAGCTGATCGATCTGAACCCGAAGAAGGAGCCGGAGATCTTCAAGGCCTGCTTCCACGAGGCCGATTTCCGCAAGCACGGTTCGATCATCGAGAACGCGATGATGTACCCCGACGGCTCGTTCGACCTGTTCGACGACCGGCTCACCCCCAACAGCCGCGGCTCCTACCTGCTGAGCGGGCTGACGAACATCAAGCAGAGCTCGGTCGGCGGCCATCCCAAGACGATCCTGTTCCTGACCGCCGACGCCAACGGCGTGCTGCCCCCGGTCAGCCGGCTGACCCGCGACCAGGCCATGCTCTGGTTCCTGATGGGCTACACCAGCAAGCTGGCCGGCACCGAGACGGGCGTCACCGAGCCCAAGAGCGCCTTCTCGCGCTTCTTCGGCGCGCCCTTCATGCCGCGCAACCCGGACGACTACGCCAGCATGCTCGGCAAGAAGCTCGACGAGCACGGCACCGTGGTCTACCTGGTCAACACCGGCTGGAGCGGCGGCGCGTACGGCGTCGGCAAGCGCATGGACATCACCCTGACGCGCGCGATGTGCGCCGCCGCCATCGACGGCTCGCTGTCGCAGGTGACCTGCGAGACCGACCCCTACTTCAAGGTGCTGGTGCCGACGACCTGCCCCGGCGTCGACGACCCGACGGTCCTGAAGCCCGCCAACACCTGGAGCGACAAGGCGGCCTACGCGGACCGCGCCCAGAAACTGGCCAAGGAGTTCGCCGCGCAGTGGGACAAGGCCTACGCCGACAAGGGGCTGCCGCCGGCGATCGCGGCGGCCTGCCCGGGCAAGTAGCCTTATCCTGTCGGTCTGACGAGGCGAAGGGCGCCCCCGCGGGGGTGCCCTTCGCGCACCCCCCACGGGAGGACCCGCCGTGCGCCGCCAGGAACTCGCCTCCGACGATCCCGCCCTGTTCCGCGAAGCCGCCGACCGCTGCGAGGTCGGCTACCTGGGCCTCGTCACCGCCGACGGCACGCCGCGCGTGGTGCCGCTGAACTTCGCGGCGCTGGACACCACGATCTACTTCCACGGCGCGCTGGCGGGGGAGAAGCACGCCCTGCTCGAGGGCGGCGCGCGCGTCAGCTTCCTGATGGCCCTGCCCTACAGCCTGATCCCTTCGTACTGGGTCGCGCCGGAACACGCCTGCCCCGCCACCCACTACTTCAAGTCGGTGGACGCGCGCGGCGCCTGCACCGTGGTCGACGATCTCCAGGAGAAGGCGCGCGCCTTGCAGGCGCTGATGCGCAAGTACCAGCCCGAGGGGAAGCACCGCCCCATCGACGCCGGCGACCCGATCTACCTCAAGCCGCTGCGCGGCGTCGGGGTGTTCCGCATCGCGGTCGAGAGTTGGACGGGCAAGGTGAAGTTCGGCGTCAACGAGCCGGAGCGGATCCGGCGGGTGCTGATCGCCGGCCTGCGGGAGCGGGGGCGGCCGCTGGACCTCGCGACCGCGCTGGAGATCGAGCGGACGCTGGGTGGCAAATGACCTAGTATTATGATATGATTTTAGTTGCTTGCGGCACGACGGACCGGTGGCGGCGGGTTCCCCGCCGTGGAAAGGGTGCGGGCATGGCCAGGAACTGCTGGGAAGTGATGGGTTGCGGCCGGGAGCCGGGCGGCGCCCAGGCGCTGTCCCGCGGCGTCTGCCCGGCCGCCGTCGATCGCTCGAGCCACGGCATCAATCGGGGTCTGAACGCCGGCCGGTACTGCTGGCGGATCGCCGGGACGTTTTGCCGCGGGGTGCGGCAGGGGACCTTCGCCCAGAAGGCCGAGGACTGCGGCAAGTGCCGCTTCTTCACGCTGGTCAGGGACGAGGAGGCCGAAGCGCTGCTCCTGTAGCCCGCACCGCTAGTCGTCGACGTCGATCTCGAACACCCGCGGCCAATCCTTCCCGGTCACGAAGACCCGCCCCGCCTCGCTGTCGATGGCGATCCCGTTGAGCACATCCGCCGCCAGCTCCTGCTCGCGCGTCAGCAGCCCGGTCAGGTCGAGCCAGTCGATGACGGCGCCGCTCGCCGGGTCGATCCTCGCGATGAAGTCGGTCAGCCAGACGTTGGCCCACACCAGCCCGCCGGCGCACTCCAGCTCGTTGAGCCGCTCCAGCTCGGCGCCGCCCGCGGTGACGGTCACGCGCCCCAGCTCGGCGAAGGTGTCGGGATCGCGGAAGACCAGCGCCGATGAGCCGTCGCTCATGACCAGGCGCGCGCCGTCCCAGGCCAGGCCCCAGCCCTCGCCCGCGTATTCGAGGGTGTCGCGGGGCGCGAACGTTGTCAGGTCGCGCGCGTAGGCGCGGTGGTTCTGCCAGGTCAGCTGCAGGACGCGGTCGCCGACGACCGCCACGCCCTCGCCGAATTCGTTGGCCGCCAGCGCGGCGGTCTGCTGCACGGTCCCGGTCGCGGGATCCACGCGGCGCAGTTCCGACTCGCCGTAGTGCCCCGTGCCTTCGACCAGCGCGCCGCGGTCCCAGGCGAGCCCCTGGGTGAAGGCGCCGGGGTCGTGGGGATGGGATGCCAGGACGCGCACGCCGCGGGCCGGCTCGGCCACGACGTGGGCGCGCAGCGTGATCGTGCGCGCGCCGCCGGCGTCGGGCGTGACCACCAGTCCGCAGTAGTGGGCGCCGGGCGTGAGGCCCGCGCGGTCGGCCGTCACCCAGACCGTGTCGGTCTCGGTGGTGGCGGTGCCCGCCGCCGGCGCGGCCGCGGCCCAGCTC
>JAURXS010000362.1 GCA_030654305.1 bacterium
TCGGCTACAACCTGAACTACGACAGCGACAGCCTGGCCTGGGGCTTCGGCGTGGCCATCGACACGGGCAAGGACGCCAAGGCCCTGTTCGACTACAGCATGGTCGACATGCAGACCATGAGCTACGTGCACCGGCTGACGCTGACCTTCGTCTACTAGGCGCGACACGGCGGCGACGGTTGTCGGGCCCGCCCCGCGAGAGGGGTGGGCCTTCGCCGTCCCGGCGCGGTTGTCCGCGGCCGGCGGGATCCCTAGATTGATGCGCGGGCGGAAGCGTTCCCTCAACCCGGCGGGGGTCGGCATGTTCCTGGAACGGGCCGCGGCACTGCGGCGCACACTGACCGTCTCGACGTTGGCCTCCTGCCTGGCGGCCGCCGTCCCGGCAGCGGCCGCCCTGGTGCGGCCGTTCGACGGCACCGGCGGTTTCGGGGTCTGCCTGGATTACGCCAACCTGCCCGCCGCCGACGGCGCCGCGGACATCCTGCTGCTGTTCTCGGTGGCGAACGACGGCCTGCACTTCCGCGAGCAGCCCGGCGGCAAGCTGGTCGGGAGCCTGTCGGTCGAGGCGACGCTCGACGCCGGCGACGGCGCGCCGATCGTCCGTCGCGAGACGCTCGCCCTGGCCGCGCGCACGCGCGAAGAGGCGGCGTCGCCGACCAGCTACCAGGTCTTCACCCTGCGGATCCCGGGCGTGCGCGCCGCGCGCGGCGATCTGCGCTGCCGGCTGGAGGATCTCGCCGCGCCCCGCGACGACGACGCCAGGGCGGTCGCCGTCGCCGACGTGCGCGGGGAGTGGTGCCTGGAGGCGCCGCCGCCCGAGCTGCGCGGCCTATGGCTCCACGCGCCCCTGTTCCTCTCGGGCGCGCCCCGCTCCGGCGACGCCGGCGGCGCGGTGGCCGCCGCCCGCCTGCGCGGCGACCGCCTGGCCATGTTCCTGCATCCCAACCGCCGCTACGGGCTCGAGCAGTCGCGGCTGCAGGTGACCTTCGAAGCCGAGGCGGTCGGGATCGGCCCCGGCGACCGCGGGCGCCTGCCGCGCACGCTGCTGATGCAGGTGCTGGCCCGCGACCTGGACTACGTGGTGCGCGACACGCTGGAACTCGGGCTCGAACCGGAGTCCTTCCTCGGCGGCGGCGGCTTCGCCGCGGTGACCTGGGACTACGACGTGAACCGGCTGCCGCCGGGCTCCTACCAGCTCAGCTGCGCCCCCCTGGACGGCTGGGGCAACGCCTGGGTCGTCGAGTTCGACGTCATCTGGCAGCTCCAGGCGCTGACCAGGCCGGCGGGAGACACCGAGGCGATGGGCCGGCTCGTGCTGCTCGGCGACCGCCGCGAGGCCTTCCTGCAGGCCGGACGCTCGGGCCGCGAAGCGCTGCTGGCCGAGTTCTGGGACGAGCTCGACCCCGATCCGACGACCGCGGGCAACGAGGCGCTCGAGGAGTTCAAGCAGCGCGTCAGCTACGTGAACCGCTACCTCGGCGGCATGGGCCGCGCGGGTCCCGTCGACGACCGCGGCCTGGTGTACGTGCTGCTCGGACCGCCCGACGAGATCGAGAAGCAGGACGTCCCCGCCAACGCCCTGGACTTTGAGGACGCCCTGTCGCGCGTGCACGACTCCTTCCTGGCGCCCAACGAGGGTCTCGTGCTGCGGGACCAGTACACCGACGAGGAGCAGTCGACCCTGGCCGTGCGCGAGCGGCTCGACCGCGCCACGTCGCAGGAGAAGTTCAAGGCCTTCGAACTGTGGAAGTACAAGGGGCGCGGCCGACCCCTCTTCCCGAACCAGTACACGTCGATGCCCCTGGGGCTGAACTTCCTGTTCCTGGCCAGGCTCGGCGGCGGCGCCTACACCCTGGAGTCGACCAACGCCCACACCCAGGGAGGACCGTCCCGGTGACGTCCGCGGCGAGCCCGGCGGGTCCCAGATCCCCATGAAAACTGTTGACTTGCACCCGGCGTTGACACTTATTTCAGGGCAAGATAAGCTCCCCGGCGAGGTCGGTGGAGAGCGCTGCGGAGCGCAGGGAATCGCGGGTCGGCGGCGGTTGCGACGCGACCGAAATTCCGGCTCAAAAGGGTTTCTCGTCAGATCAGGCCGAACGCCAAGGCGGTCCCCAGCCGTCACCCGTCCGTTCGGCGGCAACCGGACCCACGGGTATCCATCTGGAAAGGGAGAGCAGGCACAATGGCACGTCATCGCACGTCTACCCACGCCGTCTTCTCGCTGCTCGCGGTGTGTGTCTTCGCGCTCGTCCTCGCGGCCCCGGCGATCGGCCAGGCGCAGGCGCGGACCGGCAGCAACATCGAGGGCATCATGGCGACGCCCGACTCCCTGGCCTTCGCCTCCGGGGTCCAGGACTCGGCCGGCGAAGTTCCCGTCGTCGTCCTGAAGCGCGGCGGACTGATGGGCCTGCTCGAGAAGACGCCGCTCGGCAAGAGCGGCGCCGGCGAACTGTTCATCAAGGGCGGCACCTTCATGTGGTGGCTGCTCGCGACGACCATCATCGGCCTGGTCTTCATGATCGAGCGCCTGTGGACGCTGAACCGCGCGGCGGTGAACTCCCGCAAGCTCATCGGGACGGTCATCACCACGCTGCGCAACGACGGCGTGCAGGCGGCCAGCGAGGAGTGCCAGAAGGTGCGCGGCCCCATCGCGGCCATCCTCTACTCCGGCCTGCAGAAGGCCGACCGCGGCCCCGAGGCCGTGGAAAAGGCCATCACCACCGCCGGCACCATCGAGATGGCGTTCCTCGAGCGCGGCCTGATCTGGATCGCCTCGGTGTCGACCGTCGCGCCCCTGATCGGCTTCCTGGGCACGGTGTCCGGCATGATCAACGCCTTCGAGGCCATCGCCAGCAGCGACACGGTCAACGCGCAGCTCGTGGCCTCCGGCATCTCCGAGGCGCTGATCACGACCGCCGCCGGCCTGATCATCGCGCTCCCCGCCTCGATGTCCTTCAACTGGTTCGTGCAGCGCATCGACCGGTTCGTCATCGAGATGGAGGAAGCCACGGCCGAGCTGGTCGAAGAGCTGATCCGCCAGCAGCACGCGTAAACCACTGGGCCCCCCTCCTCCGAGCGGGGGGGCCATGCCGGGAGCGACGACGTGGGTGTACTGGACGCACGCAAGGCCAAGAAGGACCGGGGTCTGAACAAGATCCCGACGGCGTCGACCAGCGACGTCGCGTTCCTGCTGCTGATCTTCTTCATCGTCATGCCGATGAAGCGTCCCGAGGTGGGCCTGTCGATGGTCCTGCCCGCCAAGTCGAAGGCGACGTCGGTGACCGTCCGCGAGAGCAACGTGGCCACAATCCGGGTGCTCTCCAGCAACGCGCTGACGCTCGACGGCGAGCTGATCGCGCTGCCGCGCGTGCGGCAGGCCATCATGGACCGGCTGGCCGGCAACGACCAGACGATCGTGGTGCTCGAGACCCATCCCGACGCCGACTACGGCATGATGATCGCCTGCCTGGACGAGGTTAAGCAGGCGGACGCCCGCAAGGTGTCCCTCAAAACGACCAAGCGCTAGGAAGGGGGAGCCATGGCGTTCCGCCGCGCGACGAAGAAGGAAGCGTTCATCCCCACGGACTCCACGGGCGACATCGCCTTCCTGCTGCTGATCTTCTTCATCCTGACCGTGGTGTTCACGAACGAGACGGGGCTGGTCGTGAGCCTACCGCGGGCCGATGCCAGCGAGGAAGGCATCCGCGACATGCTCAGCAACGTGTTCATCAACGAGAAGGGCATGGTCTCGATCGACGACATGATCGTGCGCCCGGACCAGGTGGCGGCCGTGATGTCGCAGAAGCTCGCCGAGAACCCGTTCATGATCGTGGCCTTCAAGACCGATAAGGAAACCCCTTACGGCGTGGTCAGCGACGTGATGGAGGGGCTCAAGGAGGCGAACGCCGTGAAGGTGTTCTTCAACACCGATCTCGAACTCCCGGGCGTCGCCTACTAGGGTGGTGGACATGGATTTCGTGACCTTCAAGCCCATCATCACCGAGAACGACCTGTTCAAGGCGCAGTACAACAAGTACATGCGCCGAGCGTCGATCATCGCGGTGATCCTGACCATCCTGTTCTTCTGGCTGTCGCCGAAGTACGTGCCGAACCCGTACAAGATCTACGAGGACAAGTTCGAGGTCGTCGAAATGTCCGAGGCCGTGGACATCCCGCCCCCGCCCCAGGAGACCCCCCGCCCGGCGGTGAACATCGAGGTCGCCCTGGACAGCGAGGTCGACGAGGACGTCGAGGTCGCCGATACCCTGCTGGACTCCGAGGACGTCATGGCCGACATGTTCGGCGACGGCACCGACGCCGGCGGCGAGGAGTTCCAGGTCTCGCAGGAGAAGCCCGTCCTGACCCAGTTCATCAGCCCCGACTACCCGGAGATGGCCCGGGCCAGCCAGCTCGAGGGCACCGTGGTGGTCAAGGTGCAGGTCGGGCCCGACGGCTCGGTGCTGCAGGCGGTCGTGCTGACGGCGGTGCACCCGCTGCTGGACAAGGAGGCCATCAAGGCCGCCAAGCGCTGCAAGTTCCAGCCGGGCCGGCAGCGCGGCATCGCGGTCAAGGCCTGGATGGCGATCCCCTTCGCGTTCCGGCTCCACTGAGCCACGCCGGCCGCCGCGCCGGCGCGAAAAAGGGGGCGGGGATGCAACCCCGCCCCCTTGTTTGCGTCTCAAGCAGGTGTTGCGTCTCGAGACGGTGTTGCGACTCCCGGCGCGGGTCGAGCGACCCGCGCAGGGGCGGGGCCGGAAATGCGTTTGGCAAGCCGGCCCCGCTTCCCTACAATCCGGGCGTCGAGGACGTTTCCCGGATGCCCACCAGGTGCAAAGGAGTCTCCGCATGGTGCCCCTGACCGTCGCCTTCCGCCGCGTCGCCGCCCTGGCGGCCGTCCTGGCGTGCTCGCTGACCGCTGCCGCGGGCGACCTGCCCGTTCGCGATTTGGCCGACTGCGTCGCCATCGCGCTCCAGGAAAGCCCGACACTGGCCGTCGCCGCCGAGAACACCGGCATCGCCGGCCAGGGCGTGCGGCAGGCCTGGGGCCAGTTCCTGCCCAGCCTGAGCCTGTCGCGCACCTGGCAGAAGAGCGAGCGCACCGATTACGACTACGAGAACCCGGTCACTATGGCCATCGAAGACTACAAGGAGAAGTCCAAGTACAAGGACTACGGCGCGAGCAGCGACTTCTACCTGTTCCGCGGCCTGAGCGATTTCGGCGGGCTCAAGTCGGCGCGCGGCGACCTGCGCGCCGCCGAGGCCAGCGAAGCCTACAGCCGCCAGCAGGTGATCGAGACCGTGGCCGCCGCCTACATCGACCTGCTGCGCTCCGAGCGCCTGCTGGACGTGGCCGTCCAGAGCGAGGACCTGGCCGTCCGCGAGTTCGAGAAGGCCGAGACCTACCACCGCATCGGCTCGGCCGCCCGCAGCGACGTCCTGTCGGCCAAGGTGCGCCAGGAGCAGACGCGCCTGGAGGTCATCCGCGCCCGCAACGCCGTCGAGCAGGCCTTCGCCAACCTGGCCCACGCCATGAACCGCCCCCTGGCCGAGCGCTTCGACGTGGACCGCTCCCTGCTCGAGCGCGACGACCAGGTCGGGGACCTCGACGCGCTGTTCGCGGAGGCGGTCGCGAACCGCCAGGACCTGCACAGCCGGCAGTTCAACGTCGAAGCGCGCGGCGGCGACGTGACGGCCGCCAGCGGCGGGCTGCTGCCGCAGGTGCGCCTGTTCGCCCGCTACAGCCGCACCTCGAACGAGTCGCGTTTCACCTTCGGCTCCGCCGAGGGCATGAGCGTCAGCTACGGCTACACGGTGAACTGGAACATCTTCGACCGCTTCACGACCCTGGCCGGGCGCTCCCAGGCCAAGGCCCGCCAGCGCATCGCCGAGTACAACCTCGACCAGGCCCAGCTCGACGCCCAGCTGGAGGTGCGTCAGCTCTACAACAGCCAGGTCGAGGCCCGCGAGCGCCTGACGCTCAGCCGCGAGACCATCGCCAACGCGCAGGAGCAGCTGCGGCTGGCCCAGGAGCGCTTCAAGGTGGGGGCCGGCACGATGCTCGACCAGATCACCGCCCAGGTGAACCTGGCCACCGCCCAGAGCGACGAGGTCCAGGCGATCTGCGACTTCCGCATCGCCTCGTTCAAGCTCGACCGCGCCGTCGGCCGTCCGCTCGACGGGTTGACGCGATGACCGGGGCGGGGGAGGTACTGATCCGCGTCACCGACCTGATGCGCGTCTACCAGGTGGGCACCGAGGAGGTCCGCGCCGTCGACGGCGTGGACCTCGAGATCCGCAAGGGCGAGTACGTGGCGATCATGGGGGCCAGCGGTTCCGGCAAGTCGACCCTC
>JAURXS010000363.1 GCA_030654305.1 bacterium
AAGGCCTCGGCCAAGCAGCAGGACCAGGGCGGTCCCGTCCGGCAGGACGCCCCCGACGACGATGCCCCGGGCGGCAAGAAGGGCAAGAACGATTCGGTCGACGCCGACTACGAAGTCGTGGACGACTAGACTCCCGATGGATGCCCCAACTGACGACCGGGTCGGCAGTTAGCCGACCCGGTCCCATCGGGGGCCAAATGTGGAGTAAAAAGGGAAGATTAATCTTGACACTAGGAATCCGGGACGCTAGAATCATCTCCGTCGTGATAATGAATTCAAAATTCAGAGTCACGAAAATGGGAACCTGGACCGACAGGAAACGTTCTCTGATCCTTACGAACAGCGGGGGCCGGCTAACGGGCCAGGCCAGGCGGGCGGAGCGAGGAGGACAGCCGTGTACGAGATCGAACTGAGCAGCGACCGGCGCGAGGACACGAGCCTGCAGCACTACCTGCAGACCATCGGCCAATACAAGCTGTTGACCAAGGAAGAGGAATTCGAGCTGGCCCGCAAGATCCGCGACGGCAGCAAGGAGGCCCTCGACCACCTGGTCAACGCCAACCTGCGCTTCGTGGTGAGCGTGGCCAAGAAGTTCCTCAACCAGGGCCTCAGCTACATGGACCTGATCGCCGAGGGCAACATCGGCCTGATCACGGCCGCGAAGCGCTTCGACGAGCGCCGCGACTTCCGCTTCATCTCCTACGCCGTGTGGTGGATCCGCCAGGCCATCCAGAAGGCCATCGCGGAGCAGACCAACACCGTGCGCCTGCCCATCAACCGCACCCAGCAGGCCCAGCGCATGAAGAAGACGGCCCAGCGCCTCGAGCAGAAGCACCACCGCAAGGCGGACGAGGAGGAGATCGCCTCCGAGCTCGGCCTCACGACGCGCAAGATGAACCAGATCCGCAACGCGAGCCGCCCGCTGGCCAGCCTCGACGAGAGCGTGTACGAGGAGGAGGGCGTGACCCTCGCCGACACCCTCACCGACCCGGACGCCCTGTCGCCGGAGTCGAACTTCGTCGAGAACGAGATGCTCAAGGAGATGGAGTCGGCCCTGGCCATGCTCTCGCCGCGCGAGCGCAGCATCATCGTCCGCTACTACGGGATCGGGGAGGACGAGCCGCAGTCCCTCGAGGTCATCGGGCAGGACATCGACCTCAGCCGGGAGCGCGTGCGGCAGATCCGCAACCAGGCGCTCGGCCGGATCCGCCAGGCCGTGGCCGGCGGCCGCCTGGTCGACTATCTGTCCTAAAGGGGTTGACAGGCCCCTCGTTGGGGCCTAGTTTCGGCGGCGCGCAGGCTTGTCCTGCATGACAGTGGGCGATTAGCTCAGTTGGCTAGAGTACTTGCTCGACACGCAAGGGGTCACTGGTTCGAATCCAGTATCGCCCACCAATCAGCTGTCAAGGATGAGGTGGCCCCCGGGATCACCTCATCTTTTTAAGTACCACGGACTTTTCCCGCGCCGCCGCGGCGCCGACCCAGGAGCGCAGCCATGGCCCAGTCCTCCCTGACCCTTCCCGACGGTTCCGTCCAGCGCGCCGAGGCCGGCGCCACCTTCCGCGACGTGGTGGGCGGGATCGGCGCCGGGCTGCTGCGCAACGCGCTGGCCGTCACCCACGCCGGGCGCCACCACGCCCTGGACGACGCGGTGCCGGGCGACGGCTCCCTTTCGGTCATCACGCGCGAGTCGCCCGAGGGGCTGGACGCGCTGCGCCACTCGGCCGCGCACCTGCTGGCCTGGGCCGTGCAGGACCTGTTCCCGGAGACGAAGTTCGCCTTCGGGCCGCCCGTGGAGAACGGTTTCTACTACGACTTCGACCGCGAGCAGACCTTCACCGACGAGGACCTCGCCCGCATCGAGGCGCGCATGATCGAGCTCGCCGCGACCAAGACGCCGGTGGTGCGCCGCGAGATCGATGCGGCGGAGGCCCGCGAGCTGTTCGCCGCGCAGCCCTACAAGCTCGAGCAGATCGAGAGCCTCGGCGACGCGCGCCTCTCGGCCTACGTCATGGGCGGCTTCACGGACCTCTGCGAGGGCCCGCACGTCCCGGACACCTCCGACCTGAAGGCGGTCAAGCTGCTGAACATGGCCGGCGCCTACTGGCGCGGCGACAGCGCCAACCGCCAGCTGCAGCGCATCTACGGCACGGCCTTCTTCAAGAAGAAGGACCTCGACGCCCACCTGCAGATGCTGGAGGAGGCCCGCCGCCGGGACCACCGTCGCCTCGGGCGCGAGCTGGACCTCTACGGCATCATGGACGAGGCCGGGCCGGGCCTGTCGTTCTGGTTCCCGCGCGGCGACATCCTGCGCGACGAGATCATCACCTACTGGAAGCAGGTCCACCGCCGCGACGGCTACGTCACGGTGACGACGCCCCACATCTCGCAGGCCGAGCTCTGGAACACGTCGGGCCACATGCAGTTCTACCGCGAGAACATGTACGTGTTCGAGCAGGACGGTCGCCCTCACGTCGTGAAGCCGATGAACTGCCCCGGCCACATCCTGATCTACAAGCGCAAGAAGCGCAGCTACCGCAACCTGCCGGTGCGCTACGCCGAGCTGGGCACCGTCTACCGCGCCGAGCTGAAGGGGACCCTGCACGGGCTGATGCGCGTGCGCGGCTTCACCCAGGACGACGCCCACAACTTCTGCACCCCGGACCAGCTCGAGCACGAGGTGAACAACGTCCTGGTGCTGACCCGGGAGATCCTCGGGGCCTTCGGCTTCAAAGAGTTCAAGGTCGAGCTGTCGGTCCGCGACCCGCTGAACAAGGACAAGTACGCCGGCACGGACGAGGAGTGGGAGATGGCGGAGCGCGCGCTGGTGCGCGCCATCGACGCCCACGGGTTCGCCTACACCCGCGAGGAGGGCGAGGCGGTCTTCTACGGCCCCAAGATCGACATCAAGCTGATCGACGCCCTGGGCCGGAAGTGGCAGGCCACGACCGTCCAGTTCGACTTCAACCTGCCGCGGCGCTTCGAGGTGACCTACGTCGACCAGGACGGCCAGGAGAAGTACGTGTACATGGTGCACCGGGCGATCATGGGGTCGCTGGAGCGCTTCATCGGCATCCTGACCGAGCACTTCGCGGGCGACTTCCCGCTCTGGCTGGCGCCCGAGCAGTGCCGGGTCCTGTCCGTCAGCCGCGACCAGCACGCCTACGCCGGCGAGGTCGCCGCCCAGCTGGTCGCCGCCGGCCTGCGGGCCGAGGCGGACGTCCGCGAGGAGAAGATCGGCCACAAGATCCGCGACGCCGAGACCATGCGGGTGCCCTACATGCTGGTGGTGGGGGGCAAGGAGCAGGCGGCCGGGACCGTGTCGGTCCGCGCCCGGCGCGGCGGGGACCTGGGGGTCCAGGCGGTGGGGGACTTCGCCGCCGCCAGGCTTGACGAGGTGGCCCGCAAGCTATAGATTGGTCCGGTGCCCGGTCCGCCGGGCGCGACAACTCAAGCCAAGCAGAGGCCGGTCCTCTCACCGTTTTGCCCCCTTCGCGGCGGGAACGGTTGCGCGTATTTCGCAGCGGACCGTCATGTCCGCTTTTTTTGTGCGGCGCCGCGCCGCGCGGTCCTATCAGGAGGTTGGGCGATCAAAGAGGACAAGACGCTCCGGGTCAACCGCATGATCCGCATTCCCCGGGTGCTCGTGGTGGACGAGAACGGCGAACAGCTGGGGGTGCTGGACACCCGCGAGGCCCAGACCCTGGCCGAGGAACGGGGTCTCGACCTGGTGGAAGTGGCTCCGACCGCGAGGCCGCCGGTCTGCCGCATCATGGACTACGGCAAGTTCAAGTACGAGCAGAGCAAGAAGGCCAAGAAGGCGCGGCAGTCGTCGCACGTCACGAAGGTCAAGACGATCAAGTTCCGTCCCAAGACCGACGATCACGACTACGACTTCAAGAAGGATCACATCGTCGAGTTCCTCCAGAAGGGCAACAAGGTCAAGGTCATCATGCAGTACCGGGGACGCGAGATGTCCCACATGGACCTGGGCATCGAGTTCCTCAAGGAACTGGTCGAGGACGTCGCCGAGTTCGGCAAGCCGGAGAGCCGGCCGACCCAGGAGGGTCGCACGGTCAGCCTGATCCTGATGCCGCTGAAGAGCGAGTAGGGATCGACAACGCAACGGCGGGAGCGGCAGGGCGCGGCCGCTCCGGTCATGGTCACGCGCCGCCTGCGAAAGGTGAGACATCATGAAGGGTCCCAAGATGAAGACCAACCGGTCCGCCGCGAAGCGCTTCAAGCGCACCGGCTCCGGAGGCATCAAGCGAGGCCACGCCTACCATGGCCACCTGTTCACGGCGAAGAGCCCGAAGCGCAAGCGCAGCCTGCGCAAGACGACCATGCTCGACGGCGCCGACCTGGGTCGCGTCGACCGGATGCTGGCCGGCAAGTAGCCGTGTCGCCGCCGGGCCGGCGGCGTCCAGGACCTCACAACCCGATCAGGAGACAGCGACATGTCGAGAGCGACGAACAATCCCGCGGCGCGCGCGAAGCGCAACAAGGTGATGAAGCAGGCCAGCGGGAACGTGGCCGGCCGCGGCAACCAGTTCCGGATGGCCCGCCAGCAGGTCGAGCGCGGGCTCGTGTCCGAGTACCGGGACCGCAAGCGGCGCAAGCGGGACTTCCGGCGCCTCTGGATCATCCGCATCAACGCCGCGGCCCGCATCCACGGCCTGAGCTACAGCCACCTCATCAACGGCCTGAAGAAGGCCAGCATCGAGATCGACCGCAAGCAGCTGGCCGACCTCGCCGTCCGCGACATGGACAGCTTCGCCAAGCTGGCCGAAGCGGCGCGCGCCGCGCTGTAGACGCGCACGACGAGGAGGAACGATGCGGGAGACGCTGGACCGCCTGCGGGCCGAAGGCCGCGCCCTGATCGAGGGCGCGGACTCGGAGCAGGCCATCGAGCTGGTGCGGGTCGCGCTGTTCGGGCGCAAGGGTTCCCTGACCGGGCTCTTGCGCGGGCTGCGCGAGCTGCCCGACGCGGAGCGGCCCGCCGCCGGCGCGGCCCTCAACGTCCTGAAGCAGGAGCTCGAGGACGCGCTGCTGGAGAAGACGGCCGGTCTGCTGACGGCCGGCGACGCCGTCGCCGGCGCCGGCGCGGACCTGAGCCTGCCCGGCACGCCGCCCGCCCCCGCGGGCTCGCTGCACCCGCTGCCGGCGATCGTGCGCGAGGTGTGCGACATCTTCCACGGCATGGGCTTTAGTGTGGCCGGCGGTCCGGACGTCGAGCTCGACTGGTACAACTTCACGGCCCTGAACTTCCCCGACGACCACCCGGCCCGCGACAGCCAGGACACCTTCTACATCGACGACCTGCTGCTGCTGCGCACGCAGACCTCGCCGGTGCAGGTGCGCTACATGGAGCGGCACCGCCCGCCGCTGGCCATCGTCGCGCCGGGACGCGTGTACCGCAACGAGGCGGCGGACGCCTCGCACGCCGCCGAGTTCTTCCAGATCGAAGGCCTCTGCGTGGACAAGGACGTGACGCTGGCCGACCTCAAGACGACCGTGCGCGAGTTCCTGCGCCTGCTGTACGGCGCCGACTGCACCATCCGCTTCCGGCCGCACTTCTTCCCCTTCACCGAGCCGTCGGTCGAGGTGGACATGCGCTGCTTCGCCTGCGGCGGCGCCGGCTGCAACGTCTGCGGGCGCACGGGCTGGATCGAGATCATGGGCGCCGGCATGGTGCACCCCAACGTGTTCGCGGCCGCCGGCTACGAGCGGGACGCCTTCACGGGCTTCGCCTTCGGGCTGGGGATCGACCGCATCGCCATGCTGCGCTACGGCATCGACGACATCCGCCTGCTGTACGAGAACGACCTGCGCTTCCTCCATCAGTTCCGGGGTGTGCGGTGAAGATCAGTCTGAACTGGCTGCGCGACTTCGTGGCGTGGGACTGGACCCCCGAGGAACTGGCCCACCGCCTGACCATGGCCGGGCTCAACGTCGAGTCCGTCACGCCCTACGTGCGCGAGTTCCCCGGCGTCGTCACCGCGCGGGTGACCGCCTGCCGCCGTCACCCCGACGCCGACAAGCTCAGCCTCTGCGCGGTCGACGACGGTTCGGGGGAGGAGCTGCAGGTCGTCTGCGGCGCCGCCAACGTGGCGGCGGGCCAGGACGTGTTCCTGGCCCGGGTCGGGGCCGTCCTGCCGGGCGACCTGCGCATCCGCAAGTCCAAGATCCGCGGCGTGGAGTCGCAGGGCATGATCTGCTCGGCCGCCGAGCTGCAGCTCGCCCAGCAGAGCGAAGGCATCCTGGTCCTGGAGGGCGCCCCGGTCCCCGGCACGGCCGCCGACGAGCTGATCGGCTGCCGCGACACCGTGCTGGACATCGAGGTGACGCCCAACCGGCCCGACTGGCTCAGCCACTTCGGCGTCGCCCGCGAGGTGGCGGCCATTTCCGGGCACCTGCTGGACGGGCCCGCCCTGTGGTCGCCGCCCAAGACGGGCGGGGACCGCCCCGACTTCCCGGTCGAGATCGCCGACTTCGCCGACTGCCCGCGCTACACCGCCCACGTGGCGCGCGGGGTGAAGATCGGCCCGTCGCCGCGCTGGCTCCAGGACCGCCTGCTCGCGGTGGGCTCGCGGCCCATCAACAACGTGGTCGACGTGACCAACTACGTCCTGCTCGAGCTGGGGCAGCCGCTGCACGCCTTCGACCTGAAGAAGCTGTCCGGCAACCGCCTCTACGTGCGGCGCGGCAAGGCCGGCACCCGGCTCGTCACCCTCGACGGCGAGGACCGCGCGCTGACGCCGGACGACCTGGTGATCGCCGACGCCGCGGGGCCGGTCGCGCTGGCCGGCGTGATGGGCGGCGCGGACTCCCAGGTCGACGTCAACACGGTGGAGATCCTGCTCGAGAGCGCCTACTTCGATCCCAGCGCCGTGCGCCGCGGCGCCCGGCGGCACCAGTTGTCCACCGAGGCTTCCTACCGCTTCGAGCGCGGCGCCGACTGGGACGCGGTCGAGGACGCCGCCCACCGCGCCCTGATCCTGCTGCAGGAGCTGGCCGGCGCGCGCATCGACCCCACCGTGGTGGACCGCCAGAACCCGGACCGCCGGGAGCCAGCGCCGCTGACCATGCGCGTCTCCCAGGCCAACCGCCTGCTGGGCACCGACCTCTCGATGTCCGAGATGCTCGCCCACCTGCAGTCGATCGGGCTGAAGTCGCAGCCCGTGGGCCGCAGCGGCGGCCGCCAGGGCGGCGACGGCAAGTTCATGGTCACCATCCCCAGCTTCCGTCGCGACCTGCACGAGGAGGTCGATCTCATCGAGGAGATCGCCCGCATGCACGGCTTCGACAACATCGCCGACGGCGCGGCCTTCCGCGGCGGCGCCGGCGTCCGCCGACGGCGCGAGGACGAGCTGGCCGAGACCGTGCGCGGCTACCTGGCCGCGGTGGGCTACAGCGAGATCGTCACCAGCTCGTTCATGGAGCGCGCCGACCTGGACCGCCTCGGGCTGCCGCCCGCCGACCCGCGGCGCGAGGTGCTGGCCGTGCGCAACCCGCACTCCGGGGCCGAGACCCTGCTGCGCACGAGCCTGGTGCCGTCGCTGCTGAGGATCGCCCGCCACAACGTGAACGCGGACCGCGACCTGCCCTTCCGCCTGTTCCAGCTGAACAAGGCCTTCCTGCCGGCCGGCCCGCGGCCGCAGGACGTGCGGCGCGAGGACGAGCGGCGCCTGCCGCAGGAGACCTGGACCCTCCAGGCCGCCGTGATCGGCCGCTCCGAGCAGGTCCTGGGCGGCGCCGACGCCGGCCTGCTGGAGATCAAGGGTCTGGTCGAGGCCCTCGCCGCCCAGATGCGGCTCGAACTGGCCCTCGTCCCGACCGACGGCGAGCCCTACCTGCAGCCGGGTTGCCGCTGGGCGATCCGCGACGCGCGGGGCGGACCCGCCGGCTGCGCCGGCCTGGTGGCGCGCAAGGTCCTGCGGGAGATGGACCTGGACGCGCCCGTCGCCCTGTGCGAGGTGGAGCTCGGCAATCTGGACCTGGAGACGGCGGTGCCGCGATTCGCGGCCTTCCCGCGTTTCCCGGCCGTCAAGCGGGACCTCTCGCTGCTGGTGCCCGACGGGGTGGGCTACGACCGGGTGGAGGAGGTCGTGCGGACCGCGGCGGGACCCCTGCTGCAGTCCTGCGCCCTGTTCGACGTCTACCGCGGGCCGAGCCTGGGGGAGGGGCGCGCCGCCTGTGGAATTCGCTTGAAGTTCCAAAGCGCCAAGGGTAGCCTGCAGGGGAAAGCGGTCGATGCGGCCGTCGAGGCCGTCACGCGGGCGCTCGCCCAGAGCTTGAATGTTGAGTTGAGGGGGTAGCCGCATCTTCGGGCATTCGGTGAATCGCGCCCCCCAACTGGAAGGCGATCCAAGAGATGCAAGATAACAGCTTCGAGCTGTTGGAAGCGAAAGTCATGACCGCCGTGCGGCGGATCCAGGAACTCAAGGCCGAGAATGAGGTTCTGGTCGGCAGGCGGGAAGAGCTTGAGAAGCAGGTGGCTGCTCTCAAGGACCAGGTGAGTCGGGCTGAGGGGGAACTCTCCGAAGCCCGGCAACAGGCTGCGGTTGTCGCCCGTTGGGAGGACAAGCGCAGACTCATCGAGGAGAAGGTGGGAGGCCTCCTGGAGACGCTCGAATCCCTCGACTGACCATCGGGTCGGCGGCGCCGCAGGCGCGGATCGTGAGCGGACGCCAGGATGCCGGAGCCGTCGGAAAGTGCACAGGATGACCGATCCCCGAAGCGTGACGGTGTCCATCTACGGCCGCGACTACACCCTCAAGGGTGAAGCGGAAGCGGCCTACGTCCAGAAGGTCGCGGCTCTGGTCGACCAGAAGATGCGCGAGATCGCGGACCAATCCGCCCTGGCTTCCACCAGCAAGGTGGCGATCCTGGTCGCGGTGAACCTGGCCGACGAATTGCTGCGGGAACGACAGAAGCATCAGCAGGCCCTCTCTCTGCTGGACGAGCGGACGGGGCAGATCACCGCGTTCCTGGACAAGGAGATGGAGAAGCTCTGAGGATCGACCGGAAAGGATTCCCTGCCTGGCCCGTGATGTGTCGCGTTCATTGAGCCAACACTGACGACGTGGGATTCCGGAGTTCCGTCCCCTAGGCTAGCCCGAAGGGCCGGACAGGAGACCCGACCTGAAGCAATGGTTCAATTGCTTCCGGCCACACGACCCGGCGGGGAATCTCGATCCTGACCGCGCCTGCGACGACGACCGGCCCCCCTCTTTTTCCTTCCGTTCCGGAAGGAGATACATCATGACGACGATCATCGTCGCGGTCGCGGGAGTGCTCGCCTCGGGCGGATGCGCCTTCCTCGGCTGGTTCCTCCACAAATCGCGCTACGACCGCCTCCACGGCGACGCCGAGCAGCGCAGCGAGCGCGTCCTGGAGGACGCCCGCCGCGAGGCGCAGGGCATCCAGAAATCCGCCGAGCTGAGCGCCCGCGAGGAGTTGTTCCAGTCCCGCCGGCGCTTCGAGACCGAGACCGAGGACACCCGGCGCGAGCTGGCCAAGCGCACGGAGTTCCTGGACCAGCGCGACGCCGGCCTCGACAAGAAGGTCGCCTACATCGACCAGAAGGAAGCCAAGCTCGAGAAGCGGGACCTCGAGCTGAAGGCCGGCCAGGACGAGCTGGCCGCGATGCGCGAGGACGCCGTCCGGCTGCAGCACGAGCAGCGGCAGCGCCTCGAGCAGATCGCCGGCCTGAGCGCCGAGAAGGCGCGCCAGCAGCTCGAGGAGAAGATGATCGCCGAGGCCCGGATGAACGCGGCCCGGACGGTCAAGGAGGTCCGCGAGGAGGCGGAGCGCAAGGCCCGCCGCGAATCGCAGCACATCCTCGGCCTGGCCGTGCAGCGCTACGCCTCCGAGCACATCGCCGAGATGTCGGTGTCGGTGGTCGACCTGCCCAACGACGACATGAAGGGGCGGATCATCGGGCGCGAGGGCCGCAACATCCGCGCCTTCGAGCTGGCCACCGGCGTCGACGTGATCATCGACGACACCCCCGAGGCCGTGATCATCTCGGGCTTCGACCCGGTCCGCCGGGAGATCGCCTGCCAGTCCCTGCAGCAGCTGATCCGCGACGGCCGCATCCACCCGGGCCGCATCGAGGAGGTCGTCCAGAAGGCGACCGCCGAGATGCAGGAGCGCGTGCGCGAGATCGGCGAGCAGGCCTGCCTCGAGCTCGGCCTGACCAACGTCAACCCGCAGCTGCACCCCTACATCGGGCGCCTGCACTACCGGACCAGCTACGGGCAGAACCTCCTGCTGCACAGCAAGGAGGTGGCGGCGATCTCGGCGATGATCGCCGGCGAGCTCGGGCTCGACCCCAAGCTCGCGCGCCGCTGCGGTTTCCTGCACGACATCGGCAAGGCCGCCGACCACGAGGTCGACGGCCCGCACGCCCTCATCGGCGGCAAGCTGCTGCGCAAGCTGGGGGAGGGCGACGCGGTGATCAACGCCGTCGAGGGCCACCACCAGGACGTCGACGCGGAGTCGGTCTACACGTTCCTCACCTCGGCGGCCGACGCGGTGTCGGCGTCGCGGCCGGGCGCCCGGCGCGAGAGCCTCGACAACTACGTCAAGCGTCTGGAGAGCCTCGAGCGGATCGCCGACAGCTTCGACGGCGTGGAGAAGTCCTACGCGATCCAGGCCGGGCGCGAGGTGCGCATCCTGGTCAACCACAGCCTGGTCTCGGACGCCGAGGCCATCGTGCTGGCCGAGGAGATCAGCCGGCGCGTCGAAGGCGAGTTGGAGTACCCCGGGCAGATCAAGATCATGGTGCTGCGGGAGACGCGCGCCGTCGCGTTCGCCCGCTGACGGAGGTCCACCGATGCCGAGCCTGCGCCTCGCCGGCGCCGCGGTCCGCGACGCGGTGTTCGAAGACCTGCGCGCCAGGACCGCCGCCTCGGGCCTGAAGCCCGGGCTGGCCGTCATCCTGGTCGGCGACGATCCCGCCTCGCAGGCCTACGTGCGCAGCAAGGGCAAGGCCTGCGAGTCCCTGGGCTTCCACCACGTGACCCACCGCCTGCCGGCCGACACCGCCGAACCAGACCTGCTCGCGCTCGTCGAGCGTCTCAACCGGGACCCGGCGATCCACGGCGTCCTGGTGCAGATCCCCCTGCCGCCGCTCCTCTCGGCCGAACGCGTCCAGGGCGCCGTCGACCCCGCCAAGGACGTCGACGGCCTGCACCCGGAGAACCTCGGCCGGCTGCTGGCCGGGGTGGCCGGGATCGTGCCCTGCACGCCGCTGGGGGTGTCGGTGCTGCTCGAGCACTACGGGATCGACGTCGCCGGCCGCCACGTGGCGGTGGTCGGGCGCAGCGTGATCGTGGGCCGCCCCCTGGCCATGCTCCTGTCGCGCAA
>JAURXS010000364.1 GCA_030654305.1 bacterium
GTCGCGGCGCCGCTGGGCGGGGCCGCGGCCGTGGCCTGGGCCATGGCGGCCGCCCATCTGGCCTACGCGGCCTGGCTGGCGGCGCTGGCCCTGGCTCCCCGGCGGGATCTATCCTAGCGTCCCCGCCCCGCTGCGGGTATATTCACCCCTTCGCGCGCCGCCTCGGGCGTCGCCCCCCATCCGACTTGAAAAGGAGAGAGGCCTATGCAGCGCACCACCACGGCGGTCATCGCAATCATCCTGATCCTGGCGACCATGCTCGCCGGCTGCAAGGACGGCGACGCCGCCGGCAAGAATTCCTCGGAAGCGAAGGACGTGGTCCAGGTGCCGGGACTGAACATCAAGGATCTGACCGTCGGCGACGGCCGCGCGGCCGCCAAGGGCGATTTCGTGACCGTCCACTACACCGGCTGGGTGTACACGGGTGGCCAGAAGGCCGCCGAGCCCTTCGACAGCTCCGTGACCCGCGGCGTGCCCGCGACCTTCCCGATCGGCACCGGCCGCCTGATCAAGGGCTGGGACGAGGGCATCCCCGGCATGAAGGTCGGCGGCAAGCGCGAACTGATCCTCGAGCCGGCCATGGGCTACGGCGATCGCGACACGCCGAAGATCCCGGCCAACTCCACGCTGATCTTCGAGGTCGAGCTGGTCGCCATCCCCGAGGTGCAGATGGCCGACACCGCGACCGGCAGCGGCCCCGCCGCCGAGTCCGGCGACGTCGTGCAGGTGCACTACACCGGCTGGCTGATGAAGGACGGCGTCAAGGGCGAGAAGTTCGACAGCTCGCTCGACCGCGGTTCACCGTTCGAGTTCCAGCTGGACGCCGGCCGCGTGATCCCGGGCTGGGACATCGGCGTCAAGGGCATGAAGGTCGGCGGCAAGCGCACGCTGACCATCCCGCCCGAGCTGGGCTACGGCGACCGCGACCTGGGCGTGATCCCGCCCAACTCGACGCTGACCTTCGACGTCGAGCTGCTGGGGGTCCAGGGCAAGGTCGAGGCGCCGGCCGAGTAAGCCAACGCAAAGAACCACAATTCGTTGCAACAGCAGGGCGTCCCGCGGTCGGGGCGCCCTGCTGGCATTGTGTCAGGCCGATCGTCGCGATTCCCCGCCGCGGCGACCGATGCCGGCGTCTCTCCACGGCGATTGTGATATAGTCGATTCAATAGCTCTCGCCATGTGCCGCGCAAGGGGGGACGACATGAAGGCTCGACGATTGATCCTGGCCTGCGCCTTGACGGCGCTGGGACTGGCGGCGTCGCCCGCCCAGTCCTTCACCTGGCCCCTGAACGGGGTCAACCTGGCTTGGCCCGCGAGTTCGCCCTACGACGTGCACCTGGTTCCCGACGGGGAGCAGGGAGCGATCTTCGCCTGGTGGGACTACAGGGACGGCGCCAACCACGTCATCGTCCAGCGCACGACCGGTCACGGTCGCGTCCTTTGGGGGGATTCCGGGATCATCGTCGCCCCCGGCGCGACGAGCCAGGCGCTACCGCGGATCGTGAGCGACGGCGCGGGAGGGGCCGTCGTCGTCTGGGTGGACTACCGCAACGGCAACCTGGACGTCTTCGCGCAGCGCTTCGACGCCGACGGCAATCGGCTGTGGACCATCGAGGGTGTGCCGGTCGTGGTGTGGCCCGAATCCCAGAGCAGCCTCGCCGTCGTCGGCGACGGGTACGGCGGCGCGATCGTGGCTTGGCTGGACGATCGCAACGCCGGCAAGGACGTCTACGCGCAGAGGATCACGGCATCTGGCGATGTGGCATGGGCGGACGGCGGCGTCGCGATCTGCACGGCGACCGACATCGCCGAGGGCCTCGCCGTCGCCTCGGACGCGCTGGGGGGCGCCGTGGTCGCCTGGACGGACTACCGCGCCGGGCCGGTCGACGCCGACATCTACGCGAGGCGCGTGTCCTACTATGGCTCTGTGCTGTGGAATGTCGACGGCGTCCCGGTCTGCACTGCCGCCAACATCCAGAACATGGTGAGCATCGTGGAGGACGGCGCCGGCGGCGTCATCCTGGCGTGGATGGACGGCCGCGGCGGCGCGGACCTCTATGGCCAGAGGATCGATGCCTACGGCACGACCCTGTGGACCGCCAACGGGTCGGTGATCTGCGCGGGCGTCGGTCAGAGCGTACCGCCGCGGACGGCGAGCGACGCTGCCGGCGGCGCCTTCGTGGTTTGGGAGCAGGGACTGTCCGGGGACTCCGACGTGAGGGCGCAGCGGATCTCCGGCGCCGGGACGCCCTTCTGGGCCGCCCCGGGCGTGCCAGTCTGCTCGCTTCCTTCCCTGGTCCGCGATCCGCAGGTGGAGGCCGACGGCGTGGGCGGGGCGATCGTCGCGTGGTACGATTACCGCGCCACCTACGCGGATATCTACGCGCAGAGGCTCGATGACGCCGGAGCCGACTCGTGGACAGCCGGCGGTGTCGCGGTGTGCTCGGCCAACGGTCACCAGTACTACCCGGCGCTGACGACGGATGGCGCGGGCGGGGTGATCGTCGCCTGGCAGGACGGGCGCGACCAGTCACCCCGCATGGCGGCTCAGCGGGTCGACCGCCACGGCTACTGGGGTTACCCGTCCCCGGACATCCGTTACGTGCGCGACGTGCCCGGGGACCAGGGCGGTTCGGTGGTCGCGGCCTGGTACGCCAGCCGCCTCGATCCCTGGCCCGCGATGGAGATCGCCGGCTACACCGTCTGGCGTGCGGTGCCGCCGGCGGTCGCCCGGACGAACCTGGCCGCTGCGAAGGCGCGGGTTGTGAGCGCGGACGCCGTGGCGGGTGAGGTCGGCGGCGTGTCCGCCGACGGGGGCGTTCCGGTCTACCGCCTGGAAGCGCTGACCGGGCGCACGTTCTTCTGGGAGCTGGTCGCGTCGCGTGACGCCTACCATCTCTCCGGGTACGCTGCGACTGTTCCAACGCTCTACGATTCCACCGACGCTTCTCCCGCGACCCAGTACTTCCAGGTCATCGCGCACGCGACGGATCCGTCCAGATTCTGGATCTCCGCGCCGGACAGCGGCGTGTCCGTGGACAACCTGGCCCCCGCCGCGCCGCAGGCGCTGGCTGGGCGGCTCCAGTACTCTCCGGCCGGTCTCGCCCTGAACTGGTCGCCCAACACGGAGGCCGACCTGGAGCGCTACGCCCTCTACCGCGGCGGCGATCCAGATTTCGTGCCGGACCCCGGCAACCTCGTGGCGACGGTGGCCGACACCGCGTACTTCGACGCCGACTGTCCGACGGCAGGGGCCTGGTACAAGCTGACGGCCCGGGACACGCACGGCAACGAGAGCGCCTCCGCGTTGCTGGACCCCGACCGGCTGACGCCGGTGGGCGACGGTTCCCCGCCGCCGGTCACGCGGCTGGAAGCCAACGTTCCCAATCCGTTCAATCCGTCCACGCGCCTCGTCTTCACGCTGCGGGAACGGATCCTGGTCGAGCTGCGCATCCACGACGCCGCGGGGCGTCTGGTCCGTGACCTCGCGGTCGGCGAACGTCCGTCCGGCCGGAACGAAGTGACGTGGGACGGCAGGGACGCGGCGGGACGCGAGGCGGCGAGCGGCGTCTACTACTGCCGGCTCGCGGCGGGCGATTACCGGGAGACCAGGAAGATCGCGCTGGTCCGCTGACGGTTCGGGAGCCTCCTGCTCCGCTCGCACGAGCGGCGCCCCTCCGGGGAGGGGCGCCGCTCTTCTGCTGCCAGTCGGGGCGTGATCGGTTTCGCGCCGCCGCTACTCGCCCTCGACCGGGATCCGCATCCGGTAGAACGAGCGCCAGACGAACGTCATCGACACCAGCAGGAACAGCCCCGACAGGAAGAGGACCAGGGCGGGGTGGTCGAGCCGCAGGGCGACCGCCAGCTCGACGGCGAGCAGGCCGAACAACGTCGTGAATTTGATGACGGGGTTCATGGCCACCGAGCTGGTGTCCTTGAAGGGGTCGCCCACGGTGTCGCCGATGACCGTGGCGGCGTGCAGGGGCGTGCCCTTCTCCTTGAGGTCGGTCTCGACGACCTTCTTCGCGTTGTCCCAGGCGCCGCCCGCGTTGGCCATGAAGATGGCCTGGAAGAGGCCGAAAAACGCGATGGCGATCAGGTAGCCGATGAAGAAGTACGGCTCGAGGAAGGCGAAGGCGAGCGTCGCGAAGAAGACGGCCAGGAAGATGTTGAACATCCCCTTCTGCGCGTACTGGGTGCAGATCTCCACGACCTTCTTGCTGTCCTCGACCGAGGCCTTCTCGGCGCCGTCGAGCTTGATGTTGCGCTTGATGAACTCCACGGCGCGGTAGGCGCCGGTGGTCACGGCCTGCGTCGAGGCGCCCGTGAACCAGTAGATCATCGCGCCGCCGCACAGCATGCCGAGCAGGAACGGCGGGTGCAGGAGCGACAGCTTGTCGAGGTTCTCGGTCAGGCCGTGGGTGAGCCCCACGATGATCGAAAAGATCATCGTGGTGGCGCCGGCGACCGCAGTGCCGATCAGCACCGGCTTGGCCGTGGCCTTGAAGGTGTTGCCCGCGCCGTCGTTCTCCTCGAGCAGGTCCTTGGCGTGCGTGAAGTCGACGTCGAAGCCGTGGTCGCGCTTCAGCTCCTCCTTGATGCCCGGGATGTTCTCGATCACCGACAGCTCGAACACCGACTGGGCGTTGTCCGTCACGGGGCCGTAGGAGTCCACGGCGATCGTGACCGGGCCCATGCTCAGGAAGCCGAACGCCACCAGGCCGAAGGCGAACACCGCCGGTGCGGCCATCAGGGCGCCCAGGCCCAGCGTGCTGACGCCGTAGGCGATGCCCAGCAGGGCGGCGATGGCGAGGCCCAGCCAGTAGGCGCTGAAGTTGCCCGCCACCAGGCCGGACAGGACGGTCAGCGAGGCGCCGCCCTCGCGCGACGAGGTCACGATCTCGCGCACGTGGCGCGAGTTGGTCGAGGTGAAGACCTTGACCAGTTCGGGGATGATGGCGCCCGCGAGCGTTCCGCAGGTGATGACCGTCGAGAGCTTCCACCACAGCGTGCCGTCGCCGAGGTCGCGGATCAGGACGTAGGAGGCGACGTAGGTGACGGCCACCGAGATGATCGAGGTCAGCCAGACCAGGGAGGTCAGCGGCGCCTCGAAGTCCATCTTCTTCGCCTCGCCGTAGCGGGCCTTGGCCACGGCGCCGTTGACGACGTACGACAGCCCGCTGGTGACGACCATCAGCACGCGCATCATGAAGATCCAGACCAGCAGCTGGACCTGCGTCGCCGCCTGGGGCACCGCGAGCATGATGAAGGTGATCAGGGCCACGCCGGTCACGCCGTAGGTCTCGAAGCCGTCCGCGCTCGGGCCGACCGAGTCGCCGGCGTTGTCGCCCGTGCAGTCGGCGATCACGCCGGGGTTGCGCGCGTCGTCTTCCTTGATGTTGAAGACGATCTTCATGAGGTCGGCGCCGATGTCAGCGATCTTGGTGAAGATGCCGCCCGCGATGCGCAGGGCGGCCGCGCCGAGGGACTCGCCGATGGCGAAGCCGAGGAAGCACGGCCCGGCGTAGTCGCCGGGGATGAACAGCAGGATCAGCAGCATCATCAGCAGCTCGACGCTGATCAGCATCATGCCGATGCTCATGCCGGCCTGCAGGGGGATGTCCATCAGGGGGAAGGGCTTGCCCTTCAGGCTGGCGAAGGCGACGCGGGAGTTGGCGTAGGTGTTGATGCGGATGCCGAACCAGGCCACGCCGTAGCTGCCGGCGATGCCGATGAGGCTGAACAGCAGGATGATGAAGACCTTGACCGCCGCGAACTTCAGCAGCACGGCGAAGTAGAGCAGGATGATGACGGCGATGAACAGCTCCAGCACGAGCAGCAGCTTGCCCTGCTGGATCAGGTAGGTCTTGCAGGTCTCGTAGATGAGGGCCGAGATGTCCGACATCGACTTGTGGACGGGCATGTTCTTGACGCGCTGCATCATGAGCAGCCCGAAGCCGATGCCCAGGACGCAGACGAGCAGGCCGGCCGTCAGCAGTCCGCGCCCCTCGGTCAGGGGCGGCAGGACCAGGTTGGCCTCGCCGCCGGGGGCGTGCTGGGCCAGGGCCGCCGGGGCGGCGCCGAGGAGCAGGATGAGCGCGGTGGCGGCCGCGGCCAGGCGGGCGGGCGTGGCGGACCCGGGCCGGGCGTGGTCGAGCGCACGGAACATGACGACCCCTCTTTCGGGATTGGCGACCTCTCGGCGGCCCGGAACCCGGGTGCGCCGGTGGCGACAAGCGTTGGCAGACCGTGGTCTGTTATCCCCGCCGGGCGGGGTGCTGTCAAGGATGGATGCACCGGGGCGGCCGGCGGGCCTCCGCCCGGTCGATATCGAGTCTCAACGATAATGTAACAGGTGGGAACTGCCAGGAGATTGTGTGTTCCGAAGTGGTTCCGCACGGCACGAAGCCTGCTTGACGAGGTGGTGACGTTGCCGGTCATCCTGTTTATTTCTTGACATAAGGTGTTTCGGAAAAAACATTTGTGGTGGATTCCGGGATCGACCCGGGCCGTACCACCACAGGGGAGAGTGCTCGCATGGCTCGATTCTATCTGGAAAAGGGCAAGGTAGCGGCGTTCATCGGCCATCTGCAGCAGCAGAAGACGGTGTACGCGCCGCACCGCAAGGGCCGCAACGCGTTCGCGTTCGCGCCGGTCGAGCGGCCGCAGGACGTGGTGCTGGACTACCCGCGGAGCGTCAGCTCGATCAAGAGGTACTTCCTGCCGCCGCGCGAGGAGCTGCTCAGCTTCAACCTGGTCGAGAACACCTGCGAGCAGCCGGCGGTCGCGCCGCTGGACGCCGTGTTCCTGGGCGTCCACAGCTACGACGTCCACGCGGTGCTGAAGCTCGACCACAACTTCGTGACGGGCAACCCGGAGCGGAACTACCTGACGCGGCGCCAGGGCGCGCTGATCGTCGGGGTGGGCTTCACGCCCGACCGGTTCCACTTCAGCGGCTCGGTGGGCATCCCGGCCGGCGACACCACCGGCTGCGACCTGTTCCTGCACCCGTGCGAGGGCGGCTACGCGCTCGAGGCGCTGACCCCCGGCGGCGAGGGCCTGATCGCCGGCTTCCCGCTGCCCGCCCACAAGGCGGGCCTGCCGGCCGCGGCCCCCTTCCACCAGCACATCTACGTCCCGCAGGCCAAGCTCAAGGACGTCCTGGCCCACGGCTACGACAGCGAGGTGTGGGAGGAGGAGGCCGAGAAGTGCACGAGCTGCGGCACCTGCAACCTCGTCTGCCCCACCTGCTACTGCTTCGACGTCGAGGACGGGGTCGACATCACGGTGACCCGCGGCAGCCGCGAGCGCCACTGGGACGGCTGCATGCTGCGCAGCTTCACCGAGGTGGCCGGCGGCGAGGTCTTCCGCGAGGAGCCGGCCGCGCGCCAGCGCCACCGCGTGTTCCGCAAGTTCAAGTACATCTCCGACGAGACGGGCGAGCCCTGGTGCGTGGGCTGCGGGCGCTGCACGGCGTCCTGCACCGCCGGGATCAGCATCGTCTCGATCGTCAACCGTCTGGTGAACGACTACGACGCCGTCAAGGCCTAGGTCCCGTCAAGGAGAGGCAAGATGACCAAGCGAGAACTCATCACTCCCGCCGCGACGAAGGACCTGTACCTGCCCGTCATGGCGGAGATCACGGACGTGCGGTCGATGACGCCGCTGGAGAAGCTGTTCGAGATCAGGCTGCCGGGCGGCGCCGACCTGGGGCACCGGCCGGGGCAGTTTGTCGAGGTGTCGCTGTTCGGCGTCGGCGAGGCGCCGATCTCGGTCTCCTCGTCGCCGACGAAGAAGGGCGCCTTCGAGCTGGGCATCCGCAAGGTGGGCATGCTCACCGAGATGATCCACCGCATGCAGCCCGGCGAGCGCATCGGCATCCGCGGCCCCTTCGGCAGCGGCTTCGACATGTCCAAGTTCAAGGGCAAGGACGTGCTGGTGGTCGCCGGCGGCATCGGCCTGGTGCCGCTGCGCTCGCTGATCAACTACGTCCTGGACAACCGCGGCGACTTCGGCCGGCTCATCATCTGCTACGGCAGCAAGAGCGACACCGACCTGCTGTTCGAGGAGGAGCGGCGCCTGTGGGAGAGCGACCCCCGGGTCGAGTTCCACCTCACCGTGGACCGCGGATCGCCGGGCTGGCAGGGCCGCACCGGCGTCATCACGACCCTGATCCCGGGCCTGGACCTGGATCTCCCGAACACCCTGGCCTGCGTCTGCGGGCCCCCGGTCATGTACCGGTTCGTCCTGCTGGCCCTGAAGTCCAAGCGCCTCCCCGAGGAGAACATCTACATGTCCCTCGAGCGCCGCATGAAGTGCGGCGTGGGCAAGTGCGGGCACTGCCAGATCAACGGCAGCTACGTCTGCCAGGACGGGCCCGTCTACCACTACCCCGACATCAAGGCACTCCGGGAGGCTCTGTGATGGCGAACAAACCGAGAGTCGGCATCTTCGACTTCACCGGCTGCGAGGGCTGCGAGCTCAACCAGCTGAATTTCGAGGATCAGCTCCTGGACATCCTGGAGCACGTGGAGATCGTCGAGTGGCGCGAGGCCATGGACGGGCGGTCCGAGACGCTGGACATCGCCTTCGTCGAGGGCGCCCTGTCGACGCCCGACTGCATCAAGCGGATCCACGAGATCCGGCGCAAGTCCAAGGTCCTGGTGGCCCTGGGCGCCTGCGCGGTGCAGGGCGGCATCAACGCCCTGAAGAACATCCGGCCCATCGAGCAGGTGCGCGAGGAGGTCTACGGGCAGGACAAGTACCTGTTCCCGACGTTGCCCGCGCTGCCGCTGAGCGCGGTGGTCAAGGTCGACGTCAACGTCCGCGGCTGCCCCATGACCCAGCTGGAGTTCCTGAAGGTGTTCACCGCCCTGGTCATGGGCAAGGCGCCCATCGAGCCCGGCAACGCGGTGTGCACCGAGTGCAAGCTGAAGGACAACGAGTGCGTCTACGAGAAGGGGATGATCTGCCTCGGGCCGGTCACCCGCGCCGGCTGCGACGCGCAGTGCCCCACCTTCGGCCAGTACTGCACGGGCTGCCGCGGCCTGGTGCCCGAGCCCAACATCGGGGCGATGGAGGAGATCCTGGTCGCCCACGGCCTGTCGATGGACGACGCGCGCAAGAAGCTGCAGATGTTCAACGCCAACCAGCTCGAGGGGGTCTCCTGATGGGCACCAACCTGGACATCAAGGTCCATCATCTGACGCGGGTGGAGGGCCACGGGGACATCGTGGTCAACATGCGCGACGGCGTGCTGGAGAAGGCGCGCCTGGAGATCGTCGAGGCCCCGCGCTACTTCGAGGCCATGCTCAAGGGCCGCAACTTCCACGAGGCCGCGATCATCACCTCGCGCATCTGCGGCATCTGCTCGCTCGGCCACCAGATGACCTCGTTCAAGGCCACCGAGCAGGCGCTGGGCCTGGAGGTCAGCGAGCAGACGGTGCTGCTGCGCAAGCTGCTGGTCCACGGCGCCACGATCCAGTCCAACGTGCTGCACGCGCTGTTCCTGGCCGCGCCCGACTTCCTGAAGGTCGGCTCGGTGTTCCCGCTGGTGGGCACGCACCCCGAGGTCGTCAAGGCCGCCCTGCGCATGAAGCGGCTGGCCAACGACATCGGCGAGGTGGTCTCCGGCCGCGCCGTCCACCCGATCTCCTGCGTGCCCGGCGGCTTCACGCAGCTCCCGTCGGCGAAGTCCCTGGCCGTGCTGCGCGAGCGCCTCGAGAAGCAGATGCTGCCGGACCTGGTCTTCGCGGCCGACGTCGTGGCGACGCTGGCGGGCGAGATCCCGGACTTCACGCGCGAGACGGAGTTCATCTCCCTGCGCAGCGACGACGACTACGCGCTCTACGACGGCGACATCTGCTCGACCGACACCGGCCGCGTGCCGGACAGCGAGTACCGCCGCATGAGCAACGAGTTCATCGTGCCCCACAGCACCTCGAAGCACTGCAAGGTCAACCGGTCCTCGTACATGGTGGGCGCCCTGGCCCGCTGGAACAACAACCACGACCGGCTCTGCCCCGAGGCGCTGGGCGTGGCGGCGAAGCTCGGCCTGAAGCCGGGCTGCCACAACCCGTTCATGAACACCGTGGCCCAGGTCGTCGAGTCGGTCCACTGCTGCCTCGACGCCATGGCCATCCTGGACCGCCTGCTGGCGGCCGGCATCCGCGACGAGGTCCCCAACCAGGACCCCACGCGCCACGGCACGGGCATCGGCGCCACCGAGGTGCCGCGCGGCATCCTGTACCACGAGTACACCTACGACCGGCAGGGCCGCATCACGGCCGCCAACTGCATCATCCCCACGGGGCAGAACCTGGCCAACATCGACGACGACATGGTCAAGCTCGTGCCCGAGGTCGTGGACCGCGGCGAGGCCGCGATCGCGCACCTGCTGGAGATGCTGGTGCGCGCCTACGACCCCTGCATCTCGTGCTCGGTGCACATGCTGGACGTGAAGTTCACGAGGTAGGAGCGGCGTGAAGCTCATCGCGGTCGGCAATCCGCTGTACGGCGACGACGGGGTGGGGGCGGCCGTCCTGGAGCGGGCGCGCGCCACGGACGCCTTCCCGGGCGCCGAGCTGATCGACGCCGGGACCGACGCCCTGTCGCTGATCGACCGCTTCGCGGACGAGGAGCTGCACGTGATCGTGGACGCGGCCCGCATGGGCCTGGAGCCGGGACGCGTCGTGCGCTTCGCCCCGGGCGAGGTCGCCCTGGGACTCGCCGGGGACCGGCTCTCGCTGCACGGGTTCGGCCTCGCGGAGGCCTTTGCCCTGGCCGAGCGCATCGACCGCCTCCCGCGGCGGCTGGTGATCGTGGGCGTGGAGCCGCAGACGCTGGAGATCGACCGGGGCCTTTCGGACGCGGTGGCGTCGGCGGTCCCCGAGGTGCTGGAGATCATCAAAGCGGAGGTTCATTCCGATGAAGCGGACCATCCTGGTCATTGACGACGACATCGACCTGGTCGAGATCATCCGGCTGACCCTCGAGAGCGAGGGCTTCGGCGTGATCGACGCCCAGAACGGCGCCCGGGGCCTGGAACTGGCCCGCGAGCGGAAGCCCGACCTGATCCTGCTGGACGTGATGATGGGCGAGATCGACGAGGGATTCCAGGTTGCCTACGAGCTGCGCAAGGGTGACAATACCAGGGACATCCCGATCATCATGCTGACCGCGGTGGCCGACCAGACGGGGTACGCCTTCGACCCGGAGAAGGACTCGGACTTCCTGCCGGTGGACGAGTACCTCGAGAAGCCGGTCAGTCCGCGGCGGCTCGTGGACCTGGTGCGCAAGCACCTGCCGCCGACGATCTAGGAGGCCATGGAGCGCAGAGCCGCGGGAGCCGCCGAACCGATCGCCCCCGAATCGGCCCACTTCGTCTCGGCCGCGTCGCTGCGCGTGCGCTCCGACTGGTTCAACCGCATGCGCTGGAGCGCCGCCCTCGGCGTCGCGCTGGTCTCGCTGCTGGCGGTCGAGTTCGGCGGCGTCACACTGCCGCTGCTGCCCATCCTGCTGACGGCCGCCGTCCTGGCGGCCCTGAACGCGACCTACACGCTGCGCAACCGGCGCGTGCAGGCGACCGACATCCGCGCCGAGCTGCTCGTCGTCAAGCTCCAGATGGTCCTGGACCTCCTGCTGCTGACGGTCCTGCTGAGCTTCAGCGGCGGGATCGAGAACCCCTTCCACTTCATCTACATCATCCACGTGCTGCTGGCGGGCCTGCTGTTCAAGGGGAGCGAGATCCGCCGCATGGCCCTGCTGGCGGGACTGCTGTTCACCGCCGA
>JAURXS010000365.1 GCA_030654305.1 bacterium
CGAGGCGGAGCTGGCGCGGACGGCCGCACGGTCCTGGTGGCGGCGGCAGCGCGGCGACGCCGACGCGCGCGCCCTGGCCAAGGGACAGCGCTTCCTGATCGGTCGCGGCTTCCCGCCCGGGACGGCCGCCGACGCCGTGCGGGCCACGGTCCCGGCCCGGCAAATCGACGAGGACGGGGAGGATCCGGCATGAAGATCCTGGTGACCGGAGCCGCGGGGATGCTCGGCCGCGCCATCCTCGACGAGTACGAGGACTCGGGCCACTGCGTCGGCGTCGACCTGCCGGACGGGGACCTCACCCTGCGGGACACGGCCCTGGAATTGATGATGCAGCATTCCCCGCATCACGTCGTCCACGCCGCGGCCTACACGGACGTCGACCGGGCCGAGAGCGACCCGGCACGCGCCCACGCCGTGAACGCCGAGGCCACCCGCCTGCTGGCCCGCTGCTGCACGTCCCTCAACATCCCATTCACCTACATCAGCACGGACTACGTCTTCGACGGCGAGGATCCCGCCGGGTACTTCGAGGACGCCGAGCGCCGGCCCCTGGGCGTCTACGGGCGCACCAAGGCCCTGGGCGAGGAGGAGGTCCAGACGGCCGGCGGCGACTGGCGGATCATCCGCACGAGCTGGCTCTTCGGCCCCGGGCCGAAGAACTTCGTGCTGACGATCCGCAGGCTGCTGGCGGAGCGGGAGACGCTGACGGTCGTCGACGACCAGACCGGCTGCCCCACCTACGCGCCGGACCTGGCGCGCGTCCTGCGCCTGATCCTGCTGGGCAGGGGCCGGGGCATCTTCCACGCCACCAACGCGGGCGCGACGACCTGGCACGCGTTCGCGCGCGAGGTCGCGCGACAGAGCGGCGCCGACCCCGAGCGGATCCTGCCCTGCGCCACCGCGGCGTACCCGACGCCGGCGCGGCGGCCCGCCTGCTCGATCCTGCGCAGCCGGAACCTGGAATCCATCGGGCTCGGTCCCCGCCCGTCTTGGCAGGAAGCCTTGGAGCGTTATATTGCGGGGCTCGTGCGGCACGAGTCACCCGAACCCGGAGTCCGGCCATGACCGAATCCGCAGAGCGGCGCGACGACACGACGGCGCGGATCTTCGCCGACACCCTGCGGGACCACCGCGACGCCGTCGCGCGCCTCGGTCCCGAGCACCTCGCCGCGATCGTCGCCCTGGCCGACGACGTCGCGCGGGCCTGGAGCGGGGGAGGCCGCCTGCTGGTCTGCGGGAACGGCGGCAGCGCCGCCGACGCCCAGCACATCGTGGCCGAACTCGTCGGCCGCTTCGAATGCGAGCGACGGGCCTGCGCCGCCCTGGCGCTGACGGTCAACACCTCCACCCTGACGGCCGTCGCCAACGACTACGGGTTCGACGAGATCTTCGCCCGCCAGGTCGACGGACTGGGACGGCCCGGCGACGTGCTGCTGGTGTTGTCGACCTCCGGGAATTCCCCCAACTGCGTCCGGGCCGCGGAGCGCGCGCGGGCCGGCGGTTTGCGGGTCCACGGCTTCCTCGGGCGCGACGGCGGCAGGCTGCGCGGGCTGGTCGACGGCGCCCTGGTCGCGCCGGCGGCGGACACGCCGCGCATCCAGGAAATCCACATCCTGATGGGCCACCTGCTCTGCGCCCTGCTGGAGCGGGGACTCGCGGACGCCGGGCCGGCGGGACCCCGCCCGTGAACGCCGGGATCGCGAAGGCGCTGCTCGTCAGCCTGCGCCCGCGCCAGTGGACCAAGAACCTGTTGCTGTTCGCGGGCCTGGTCTTCTCGCAGAGCGCCGCCGAGCTGCCGTCGATCGCGCGCGCCACCCTGGGCTGTCTGGTGTTCTGCCTGCTCTCGGGCGCCGTCTACCTGTTCAACGACTGCATCGACGCGCCCCAGGACCGCCGGCATCCCCTGAAACGGCACCGCCCGATCGCCGCCGGCCTGCTGCCGGCCGCCGTCGCGAAGCGTTGGGCCCTCGGCTTGGCGCTGACCGCCCTGGCCGCGAGCTGGCTGCTGGGCGTCGGCTTCGGCGCCACGGCTTCGGCCTTCATGGTGCTGAACCTCGGGTATTCCCTGGGCCTGAAGCGGATCGTCATCCTGGACGTGGTGGGCATCGCGGTGAGCTTCGTCCTGAGGGCGGTGGCCAGCGTCGAGGTGCTGCGACCGGTGCAGGGCGCCGTGCCGCTGTCGCCGTGGCTGATCCTGTGCACCTTCCTGCTGGCGCTGTTCCTGGGCTTCGCCAAGCGCCGGGCCGAATTCGTGCAGGAAGCGTCGGCCAACCACGCGACCCGCCCCTCGTTGCGCCACTACGGCCGGCGGCTGCTGGACGTGCTGGTCCTGTCGTCCTTCGCGTCGACCCTGACGGCCTACGTCCTCTACACGCTGGCCGACGGGACCGTCGCGCAGTTCGGCACCACCCGGCTGGTGTTCACCACGCCCTTCGTGGCGGCCGGGCTGGGCCGCTACCTGGTGCTGGTGTTCAAGGACGACCGCGGCGGTCGCCCCCATGAGATCCTGCTGACCGACCCCGCCATCCAGGTCGCGGTGCTGGGATGGATCACCTGCGTCTGCCTGATCATCGGCCTGCACCGGTGACGGCGCGAGGAGTAGCCTTGGCTTCGTTCGTCGCCCTGGTCCGGACCCGGCCGGAAACGTTGCCGCGCGACGCCGCGCGGGCGCTGGCGCTCGCCGGGCGAACCACCGGAGCCGGCCCGCGCGGCGTGTCGGCCGCGCGCGCGGTGGGTCCACACCCGACCGGCGGCGTGCCCAACTGGACGCTCGCCGCCCTGAC
>JAURXS010000366.1 GCA_030654305.1 bacterium
CTGCGCCGCCGCGGCGGCGCCGACGCCCTGATCGTCTCGGGATCGGCGACGGGCGCCCCGGCCGACCCCGCGGAGCTGCGGGCCGTGCGCGAGGCCGAGCCCGACGCGCCGCTGCTGGTCGGCAGCGGGCTGACCGCGCGCAACGTCGCCCTCTACGCCCCCCACTGCGATGGCTGCATCGTCGGCACGTCGCTGCAGGTCCCCGGGCCCGACGGTTTCCCCCGCGTCGACGCGGCGCGGACCGCGGCCTTCACGGCGGCCTTCGGAGCCGCCATCACCGCGGCCCGCGACGGCGCCGCGACCGAGGACGGACGATGAACCTCCTGGTGACGGGCGGCGCCGGCTTCATCGGCGCCAACTACGTGCGGCTGCTCCTGGAGCGCGGCGGCGACCGGGTCGTGAACCTCGACCTGCTGACCTACGCCGGCAACCTGGAGAACCTGGCCGGCTGCGAGGACCGGACCGAGTACCGGTTCGTGCGCGGCGACGTGCGCGACCGCGCCCTGCTCGACCGCCTCCTGGCCGAGGAGCGGATCGAGGCGGTGGTGCACTTCGCCGCCGAGAGCCACGTCGATCGCTCCATCGACGACCCGCGCGAGTTCCTCGACTGCAACATCCTGGGCACGCAGACGCTGCTGGAGGCGTCGCGCCGCGCCGGCGTCGCGCGCTTCCTCCAGGTCTCCACCGACGAGGTCTACGGCTCCCTGGGGCCGACCGGGCTGTTCACCGAGGAGACGCCGCTGGCGCCGAACTCGCCGTACGCCGCGAGCAAGGCGGCCGCCGATCTGGTGTGCCGCGCCTACCACCACACCTACGGCTTCCCGGTGCTGATCACGCGTTGCAGCAACAACTACGGCCCCTACCAGTTTCCCGAGAAGCTGATCCCCCTGATGATCGCCAACGCGCTCGAGGACCGCCCGCTGCCCGTCTACGGCGACGGCCGCAACGTCCGCGACTGGCTCTACGTGCGGGACCACTGCGAGGCCGTCGACGCCGTCCTGCGCCGCGGCCGCCCCGGCGGGGTCTACAACGTCGGCGGCAACAACGAGATGCAGAACATCCAGATCGTCCGCCTGCTGCTGGAGCTGCTGGGCCTGGACGAGTCCCGGATCACGTTCGTGAAGGACCGGCCCGGCCATGACCGGCGCTACGCCATCGACGCCACCCGCATCCGCGACGAGTTGGGCTGGGCGCCCCGCCACCGCTTCCGCGACGGCATCCGCGACACGGTCGACTGGTACCTCGCGAACCGGGCCTGGTGGGAGAAGGTGCGCAGCGGCGCCTACCGCGAATACTACGACCGCCTCTACGGCGCCGGCGGACGCCACACCTCGACATGAACCGCGCCGTGTCGCTGCCCGACGGCCGCGCGCTCCGCCTGGACGACGGCGTCCTGGGCGGGCTGCGGGCCGGCGCGCTCGCTGTCGACGGGGTGTCGGTGCGCGAGGCGCCGGAAGTCTGGGACGAGACCGCCGCGCTCGCCGCCGGCCTGCGGGTCCGCTTCGCCGGCCAGATCCCGAGCGACATCCCCGGCCTGCGCGAGGCCCGCGACCTCTACCGCGCCTTCGGCATGGAGCCTACGCGCCACCGCCCGAGCAGCGAGGCCCTGCTGCGGCGCGTCCTGCAGGGCAAGGACCTCTACCGCCTCAACAACGTCGTGGACGCGTGCAACCTGGCCAGCCTGGAGTTCCTGCTGCCCATCGGGCTCTACGATCTCGACCTCGTGCGCGGCGACGTGACGCTGCGGCTCGGGCGCGAGGGCGAGGGGTACCCCGGCATCCGCAAGGGGCCGGTCAACCTCGCGGGTCGCCTGGCGCTGTGCGACGACGAGGGCGGCTTCGGTTCCCCCACCAGCGATTCCCTGCGCACGTGCGTCCACGCGGGAACCTCCCGGCTGCTCGCGGTGATCATGTCCACCCGCGCCACGCCGCCGGAGACGATGCGCGCCCGCGTGGCGCACTTCGGCGAGCTCCTGGTCCGACACTGCGGCGGCGACGTGACGTGCGCCGCGGTGCTGGACGGCGGGCCGTGAGCGCGGTGGCGTCGACCTTCGCGCTGGCGGTCGTCGAGCCTTACTCCTCGGGCCTGGGCGGCGGCGGTTTCCTGGTCGCCCACCTCGCCGACGGCACCGACCTCGCCCTGGACGCGCGCGAGACCGCGCCGGCCGCCGCGCACCGCGACATGTTCCTGCGCGACGGGATCGCGGACGCCGGACTGAGCCGCAACGGCGCGCTGGCGGTGGCGACGCCGGGCCTGGTGCGCGGGCTCGAGACCTTCCACCGCCGCTGCGGGCGGCTGCCCTGGGCGCGCCTCGTCGCGCCGGCGGCCGCGCTCGCCCGCGACGGCTTCCCGGCCGACAGCCTGCTGTGCGCCAGATTGCAGGAGAACGCGACGCGCCTCGACGACGCGGCGCGGGCGGTCTTCCTGCCGCGGGGCGCGGCGCCGGTCGCGGGGGACACG
>JAURXS010000367.1 GCA_030654305.1 bacterium
AGGTCTGGCTCGACGGCGCGCCCGTCGTGCTGGCCGACAAGGACGGCCTGCGCACAGCAAAGCTGAAGCTCGAGCCGGGCCTGCGCCGCCTGGCTGTGCGCGCGCTGCGCGACCCCGCGCTGACGGAGCCCTGGACGCTGAAGGCGGTGCTGTCGCTGGAGGCAGACGCGCCCGCGCCCGCCTTCGTCACGACGCTTGTCCCAACCCGCCCCACCGACATCCGCGACGAGCTCGACGCCCCGAAGGCGACCGCGCTGGCCGTCTCCCCCGACGGCGAGCTGGTCGCGCTGTCGCTGGGCGCCTATGCGCCCGACGGGAAACGCGAGAGCTGGCTGGAGGTGCGCCGCGTGAAGGACGGTTCGCTGGCGTTCGACTGGCGCGGTGCGCCCGCGCCCGACCAGTTGGCGTGGCTGCCCGACGGCAAGGCCTTCTCCTACGTGAGCGAGAGCGACGGCAAGTCGACGGTCTGGGTCCACGACCTCGCGACGGGCGCGACGCGGCCCGCCCTGCGCGACGTCGAGCACTTCCAGTCCTACGCCTGGAACCCCGACGGCCGCTCGCTCGTGCACGCCTACGGCGTCGAGTCCGAGGCCGACAAGCGCCAGGTCAAGCGCCTGCGCGCCATCGAGGATCGCTGGCCGGGCTGGCGCGACCACAGCTACCTGGTCGAGACGACCTGGCCCGGCGGCGCGTCGCGGCGCCTGACCGCCGGCGCGGTGAGCGCCGAGGGCTGGTCGTTCAGCCCCGACGGCGCCTGCCTGCTGTTCTCGCGCACCTGGCCGGACCCGCTCGCGCGCCCCTACGCCCGCGCGGTCTGGTCGGAACTGAACCTGGCGGACCTGTCGGTCGCTGTGGTGCTGGAGGACCGCTGGGTGGACGCCGTGTCCTACGGGCCGGACCGCAACACGCTGCTGGTGACCGGCTCCCCCTCGGCCTTCGACGGTCTGGGCAACACGCTGCCCGCGGGCGTGACGCCCAACGACTACGGCGGGCAGCTCTACCTCTACGACCGCGGCGCCGGCAAGGCGACGCCCCTGACCCGCGACCTCGACACCGTGGTCCAGGGCGCGGTCTGGCACCGCGACGGGCGGATCGTGGCCGAGGTGCTCGACGGCCAGTACGTGCGCCTCGCGGTGGGCACGCGCGATGGCAAGTGGCGCGCGCTGGACGCGGGCGTGGAGGTGGTCGGCGACTGGGACGCCGCCGAGCGCGGCAAGGTCGTGGTCTGCGCCGGCACCGGCGCGGTCACGCCGCAGCGCGTCACCGTGGTCCCGCTCGACGGCAAGTCGCGCCTGCTGCTGGCCCCCGGCGCCGAGCGCTTCGCCGACGTCACCTTCGGCCGGGTCGAGCCCTTCGCCACGACGCTGGCCGACGGCACGCTGCTGGACGGCCTCGTCTACTACCCGCGCGACTACGTGCCCGGGCGCCGCTACCCGGGGATCGTCTTCTATTACGGCGGCACCTCGCCGATCACGCGCGACTTCGGGACCCGCTACCCCAAGAACGTCTGGACCGGCCAGGGCTACTTCGTCTACGTGCCCAACCCCAGCGGCGCCGTCGGCTACGGCCAGGAGTTCGCCGCGCGCCACGTCAACGACTGGGGCCGGCGCACCGCGGGCGAGGTCATCGAGGGGACGAAGGCCTTCCTGTCCGCCTTCCCCGACGTCGACGCCGCCCGCCTGGGCTGCATCGGCGCCTCGTACGGCGGTTTCCTGACGCTCTACCTCATCGAGCAGACCGACATGTTCCGCGCCGCGGTCAGCCACGCCGGCATCTCGAACATCAGCAGCTACTGGGCCGAGGGCTACTGGGGCTACTCCTACGGCGGGCGGGCGCTGGCCGACTCCTTCCCCTGGAACGCGCCCGACCTCTACGTGGAGCAGAGCCCCCTCTACCACGCCGACCGCATCACGACGCCCCTGCTGCTGCTCCACGGCGCCGACGACACCAACGTCCCGCCCGGCGAGAGCGACGGCATGTACATCGCCCTGACGATGCTCGGCAAGGAGGTCGAGTACGTGCAGGTGGAGGGACAGAACCACCACATCCTGGACCACGATCGGCGGATCGTCTGGAACGACACGATGTTGGCCTGGTTCGCGCGGGAGCTGCGGGACGATCCGGGCTGGTGGAACGCCTTGTACCCGGACTGATCGACCGGGAAAGCCGTGGAAAGGGGGGATCGGGCTCAAGGAGTTGCTGGTTTTGACGATTAGATGATATAATGTAAGGCTAACGTCAGAAACAAGCGGCTCCCGGGAGATAGCAAGACCGACATGATCCCCTTTCGGACAAACTCCGGCCGTGCCGGATTCGCCCTCGCCGCGGTGTTGTCGCTGGCGGCGGCGCCGGCTTCGGCGGGCCTCGGTGCGGGCACGGGCGGGCCGTTGACCATCGACACGCTGCCGCCGGTGATCTACGGCATCGACGCGCCGAAGGGCGGCGAGACCTTCATCTCCCCCGCATCGATCATCTTCAGCTGGAACGTGCAGGACGATTCGCCCACCCTGGAAATCCGGGGGCACCAGGCCGACGTCCTGGCCGGCAGCTCGACCCTGGCGAGCATCGACCTGGAATTCGTGAACGGCTACCACGCCTGGAACTGGCCCGTGCCCGCGGTCGTCAGCGGGGACTGCCGCCTGCGCCTGACCCTCCGCGACCTGTTCGGCAACCAGACCAGCGTCGAAGAGGGCGACTTCCGCATCCTGCTGCCGGGCACCGGCGCCCCGCCGTCGCTGCGCGCGCCGGTGCTGGCGGCGCCCGCGCCGAACCCGTTCAACCCGCAGACAGATCTGGCCTTCGAGATCGGCGCGCCGGGCCTCGCCCGCCTCGCGATCCACGATACGGCGGGGCGCCTGGTGCGCACGCTGCTCGACGCCGACCTGCCGGCCGGCCGCCACGTGCGCGCGTGGGACGGCCGCGATGACGACGGCCGGCGCGTGTCCGGCGGCGCCTACCTCGTGCGGCTGACGGTCGATGGCCACGCCGCGGTTTCCCGCAAGGTGGTGTTGCTGCCATGACGCTGCGCGGATTCATCCTGGCGACGGCAGCGGCGATGCTGTGGGCCGGCACGGCCGCCGCCGCGGATCCCGTGGTGAGCGGCGTCGTCAGCGCGCAGCGCACCGACGGCAGCGGCATCGTCGAGGTGACCTACGACCTCGCCGACGCCGACGGCAACGCCTGCTTCGTCAGCCTGCGGGCCTCGGACAACGGCGGCACGACCTGGGACGTGCCCTGCCTGTCCCTCGGCGGCGACGTCGGCGCGGGCGTCGCGCCCGGCACCGGTCGCGTGCTGACCTGGAACGTGGGCGTCGACCTTCCGGGAACCGCCCGCAACGACCTGCTGGTGCGCGTGCTGGCCAGCGACCTGGGCGTCGCCCACCCGGCGCACGCGCCCCACAACTACGTCTCGCTGATGACCGGCAACCCCACCTTCTACAACTCCACGATCGAGAGCATCGCCCGCACGGACTTCCTCCACGTCACGGCGACCTGGATCTGGGACAACGGAGCCAACGAGACCGCCGGGATCATCGGGCGCGTCAAGGCCGTCAACCCCGACTGCCGGGTCCTGGGCTACGCGTCCGCCAAGACGTTGCGGCTGGACTGGGCCAACCTGCCGCCCGGCTCGTACGGGCGCACGCTCTGGGACGCCCTGCGGCCCTACTGGTGCTACACGACGACGGGCGACACGCTCCAGGACTGGCCCGGCGTGGTCAACGTCAACATCCTGGACCCCGCCTGCCGCGACGTCATCGTGGACACGTTCGCCGACTTCCAGGAGTCGTCGTCCAACGCGTTCGACGGCATCTTCTGGGACTACTTCAACAACGGCATCTGGATCCCCGACTTCGTGGACGTGGACGGCGATGCCGACCTCGACGGCGACGGCATCGGCATGCTGGTCGATCCCGACGAACTCGCCGCCTACAAGTCGGCCTGCGAGCAGCTGGTCCTGTCGCTGCGCGCCCGGCTCGGCGAGGGGTTCCTGCAGATCTTCAACGGGCAGCGCTCCTACACGGACTCCACGTTCGCGGCCCTCGCCGACGGCGTGAACTACGAGCTCTTCCCCACCCTGGGCTTCGCTGCGCCCGACAAGATGAACAAGGCGCTGGACCCCGCCGTCTACAACAGCCTCTGGAACGCGCGGCGCTGGCCGCGTACCGTCAACGGCGGGCCCTACCTCTTCCTGGAGAACAAGAACCGGTATCTCTACTACGATGCCGAGGGCGACCTGACGGAGATGCTGCCGGGCAACATGTTCCGGGCCATCTCGCTGCTGATCGACGGTTGCTGCCCGGTCTGGTTGGACAACCCGGGGCAGGAGCTCGCCTGGCCCCCGGTCCCGATCACGCTGGGCGAGCCGCTGGGACCGCCGACGATCGCCGGCGCCGTCATCACGCGCGACTTCCAGTACGGCGACGTGCGGCTGGAGAGGACGACGGGCGTCTGGCCCAACGCCTTCAACTACCGGATCCGGGTCAACGGCCGGGTCGTCGAAGAGCAGGCCCTCCCCTATCACACGCCCTGAGCGTTCGCCGCCAGCCAGCCGCCCAGATCCCTTCCCAGCAGGTCCTGCAGCGCCAGGATGTCGCCGCGGTACAACGCGGACAGCCGTTCCCGGGTGGCCTGGTCCATCCTCGGCGCGGCCGTCGTGTTGCGCCGGCGCAGGTTGTTGACGAGCCGCTTCAGCGGCTCCGGCGCGTGCGGGCCCAGCGAGCGCTTCAGGACGGGGTGGTTGAGCAGGGCGTTCACGCCGCGACGGCGGGGGTAGCCGCCCTCGTTGTGCCGCACGCCCACGTCGGGCACGAAGCCCGGATCCGCGCCCAGGAAAGCGAACAGGTCGCGCATCAGGCCAGCCGGGTCCGACGTCAGGTCGTCGTGGAGGTAGACCCGCAGCTGGTCGCGCGGGAACAGGTCGAGGTAGCGGCGGATCTGCGCCGCGTAGAAGCCGACCTGCACGTAGTGCGAGTCCGGCCCCAGCGCGTGCGCGGGCGAGAGCTCGCGCTCGCGGTTCTGCAGGACGTTCATCAGGTAGCCGGACCAGGCCCGGTCGACCGGGTTACGCAGCACGGCGACGAGCCGGACCTCGGGGATGGTCGCGCGGATGCGCCCCGCGGCGATCGGGCTCTCGAGGTACAGGGGGGACGCCTCGCCCGCGAGGCGCGCGTCGCCGGCCTCGGCGAACAGCGCGGCGTACTGCGGCAGCGTGCGCACGGGGAAGGTGTGGCGCGCGTCGTCCCAGAGGCGGCCGGGCGGCGGCGCCGCGGGGTCGAACCCGAAGAAGTCGGTCTCCTTCATCGGGCAGACGAAGATCCCGGGGTGCTGGCCGGCGTAGCGCGCCAGGGCCGTGGTGCCCGACTTGGCGGCGCCGATGATCAGGAAATCGGGCAGACGCATGGGACAACTCCTGTCGGATCGCGAACGCCCTAGCGGGCGAGATGCTCCCCGCCGTCGACGAGGATCGTCTGGCCGGTCACCGCCCGGCATCCCAGCAGGAACAGCAGCGCGTCGGCCACGTCCGCGGGCG
>JAURXS010000368.1 GCA_030654305.1 bacterium
GTCAGGGAGATGATGAACCCGTCCTGCATCCACCCGCCGTTGTAGGGGTCGTAGGCGTCGGGCGTCACCGGAAAATCCGTCGAGTTGGTCATGCCGACGAGGTAAATGTTCCCGGCTTCGTCCAGCGCCAGTTCCTGGACACCCTCGGTGTACCACCCGCCGAGGAACGTGGAACAGACGAGTTCGTGGCTGATCGCGTCGAACACCGACACGAACGCATCTGCGTAGGGGGTCCCGTGCGGGCGGGATTCCTGGATGACGCCGTGGGTCGTCGGATAGTCGCTGGAAACCGTGGAGCCGGTGATGACATAACGGTGGTGAACCCTGTCGATGGCGATATCGTCAGGGTGATCGCCCGAGACACCGCCCAGGTAGGTGCAATAGGTCAACGACGTTCCCGGGTCGGCTTGAACGTTACTGCATAACAGAACGACCGGCACCGCCAGCACGAGCAGCGTCACGAGGTGACGAGTCTTCATGGCGAACCTCGCCGATGATGGTGGCTGACATGGAATTCGCGGTCGCCATGGCAACCTCGTTGTGGGCGATAGGACACGAAGATACCATGTCCATCTACCGCCGTCTACGACGTCACGCCTCGTTACGGGGCTACCGTATAATTATTGATCATGAATCGAGTTTCAGACCAATGGCAGCGTTCGCGTCGGCAAGCCGCCGTCGCGCCGCAGCGACGCGGCGTGCTCCCCCATCGTGACGAAATTCCCGCCGCGCAGCACGCCTTCCAGCTTGGCGAAGGTCGAGTTCTGCCCGCCCTGGCTGAGCAGCCGCTTCACCGGCGATTGGCCGATGCGGCCGGGACGCCAGTCGTCGAGCTCCCAGGGGTGCAGGTAGGTGACGATCGGCTGGCCCTGGCGGCGGGCGATCGCGCGCAGGCCGCGGTAGGCGGGCACCGGCAGCAGGCGCAGGTAGGCGCCGCCGGCGAAGCCGACGTTCACGCCCAGGACGCGCGCGGTGGTCATCGGCATCACGAGCAGGGGCTCTTCCCGGCGATCGTCGGGCGGCTGCAGCAGGAAGGGCCGGCGCGGCGACGCGGGCTGCCCGTAGTGCGGGTGGTGGACGGGGAACAGCGAGCAGTCGTAGGCGAAGCCCTCCTCGCGCAGCACGTGCAGGTAGCCGTGCACCGCGGGGGTGATGGTGAAGCTCGGGGCGCGGAAACCGTCGACGCGGTCGATCCCGGCGGCGGCCAGCGCCGCGCGCGCCCGGCGCAGGTCGGCGCGGAACTCTTCGGGCGTGAGCTGGTGGACGACCGGGTGCGCGTGCGAGTGGCAGGCGATCTCGTGGCCGGCGTCCGCGATGCGGCGCACCAGGTCCGGGTGGCGCTCGGCGGTCCAGCCCAGGACGAAGAAGGTCCCGTTCACGCGGTGCTGCGCCAGCAGTTCGAGGCAGCGCTCGGTGTTGCCGACGACGCGGCTCTCACGCCCCTGCCAGGTGTCCGGGGGCGCCTGGTCGAGGTAGTTGTGGCCGTGGAACCACTCCTCGACGTCGATGGTCAGGATGTCCGGTGTCGCGTTCACGTCCCCTCCGTTCGGACCCCCAGTCTAGACGCAGGCTGTCACACCCGCCGCCGCCCGTCAATCCGTGGTCGCCAAGCGGGACCGTCCCCCTTACTCTGGCCGGAGCCGGACGGGGTGCGCCCGGGCGGCTGCGCTCACACCGACGGGGAGACTCCATGCCGCAGCGCCACCTCGCGTCCCGTGGCACGATGGGCGGGGCCGTCACGGCCCGCCTGACCAACGGGATGCGCCTGATCGTCATGGAGGACCGCCGCAGCCCCGTGGCGGTCTGCAACCTCTGGGTGCGCGTCGGCTCGAACCTGGAGCCCGACGGGGTGCGCGGCTGGGCGCACGGCATCGAGCACCTGCTGTTCAAGGGCACGCAACGACGGGCCGAGGGCGATTTCGCGCGCGAGGTCGCCGACCTCGGCGGTACGACCAACGCCGGCACCGGCTACGAGACCACGAACTACCACATCACCGTGCCGGCGGAGCACCTGCCGGCGGCGGTCGACATCCTGCACGACGCCCTGTTCCACTCCGAGTTCGAGCCCGCGGCGCTGGACGCCGAGCGCAAGGTGCTGGTCCACGAGAACCACATGTACGACGACCAGCCCTCGGGCTTCGGCGTGACCTG
>JAURXS010000369.1 GCA_030654305.1 bacterium
CCTCAACTGCGGCACCCTCACCGAAGGCTTCGAGGTGCGCCCGCCCCACATGTACACCGACCCGGAGTATTTGACCGGCTCGACCTACTACGAGGTGCGCGGCACGAGCGTCGGCGGCCACTACCAGGCCCAGATCTACGACCGCGACGGCGTCGACATCACGGCGACCGTCGGCGACGACCTGGAGGACGTCACGACCTACGATGCCGCGACGGGCCGCTACTACTTCAATTTCGGCAGCGCCTCGACGATGGAGGACTACTTCGACCAGACGGACGGCGTCTTCCGCCGGGCGGCAGGCGACGTCTCGGTCATCGTGAACTTCGGCGAGGGACCGCTCTCCACGCCGCCGGGGCCGAACGGGATCGTCGACGTGCGCCTGCGCGGGAACGGCAGCACCGACCTCAACACGACGGTCATCAACACGCGCTTCACCGGCATCACCGAGGAGCAGCGGATCGACCCCGCCTACTGGACCGGCGGCCGCACGACCGTCGAGCGCATGACCATCGAGCCCTACAACGGGCTGTCCATGGTCTGCGACGAGCTGGTCTGCGTCAACGCCGTGAACATCGGCACGGCGGACCAGCCGGGGCTGCTCTACATCACCGGCGGCGCGAACATCATCAACAGCAGCTTCGACTTCTTCGGCAGCATGATCTGCATGGGCAGCCTCACGCTGAACGCCCAGGCGGAGTTCACCTACGACCCGTCGTTCCTCGACCTGCTGCCCTCGTACATCGAGACCGAGTGGCTGTCCCTGGTCTCGGGCACGCTGCGCACCATCCACTGGCGCGAAGTGCCGCCCCCACCGCTCGGAAGCTGAGGAGGACCGCGTGTTCGGTACGTCAATCGCCCGCACGGGCATCGAGTTCGGGACCACCAGCGTGAAGCTGGTCCGCGGCGAGGGCCGCCAGCGCCTCGAGCGGGTGACCCATGCCCTGTCCGAGCCCTGGGACGGCCAGAACCGCGAGGACCGGCTCCCGCGCGCCGGCGCCGCCCTGCGCGATCTCCTGCGGCGCGCGGGCCTGGGACGCGGCCGCCTCGGCCGGATCGCCACCGCGGTCGGCTGGCAGGAGAGCACGCTGCGCGAGGCGGAGCTGCCCCCGCTCACCGGCAGGGAGCTGGCGCGGGCCCTGCCCTTCGAGGCCCGCAACCACCTCGACCTCGAGGCCATGGAGTCCCCGGTGCTGGCGGGGCAGATCCTCGAGCACACCGGTTCCGCGACGGCCGAGTCCGGCGCCGGGACGCGCGTGCTCCTGGCCGCCGCGCCCAAGCCCCGGCGCGACTTCGTGATCGGCGCCCTGGAATGCGCGGGGCTCGAGCTGCAAGTGGTCGACCTGGAGCCTCTGGCCGGGCTGAACGCCCTCTTCGCCGAGCTGGGCCGCGACCTGGACCCCGAAACGGCCGTCGCCCTGCTGGACATCGGCGCGCGCCACACGGCGCTGCACATCGCCTCGCGCCGGGGCGGACTGCTCACCCGCAACGTGGCCCCCGGCGCTCCCGCGGGCCAGGCGGCGGAGACGAGCGCGGAGCAGGGCTACTTCATGAAGCTCTCCTCCGGCGTGGAGCAGACCCTGACCTTCTACCGCGGCCGCTACCACCGCGAGGTGGGCGCCATCCACGCCGCCGGCGGCGGCGCGCGGGTCGCGTCGCGCCTGGCGTCGCTGAGCGGCGCGGTCGGCTTCCCCGTCAAGCTGTTCCTGCCCGCCGCCAGCCTCGGCGCGGGCGGCCTGGTGGCCGGCGAACCTCTCGGCCCGGAGTTCCTCACGGCCTGCGGCCTGTGCCGCTGGGCGGACGGTGACCATGTATAGGATCAACCTCTACCCCGACTACCAGCAGAAGAAGCTCATGGCCCGGCAGCGGACCATGGTGATGGGCGTGCTGATGATCCTGCTGGGGCTCGAGATCATGCTGGTCGGCGTGCTGATGGTCAGCGACCACCTCCTACGCGAGCGCGCCACCCAGCTGCGCGACGAGATGCCCTTGCTGGAAGCCAGGCTGCAGTCGCTGACGCACCCGCGACCGGAACTGGAACTGGCGACGGAGCTGCTCTCCCACCGCGGCAACCGCCTCGACTGGACGCCGAAGCTGGCCGCCATCGCCGACAGTTGCAGCCCCGAACTGGTGTTCAGCGAGGTCGAGGGACGCTCCCGGGGGCAGCACGAGCAGCCGCACCTGCGGATCAAGGGCGAGGTCAGGCACCACGCCAACTCCCTGGCCGCGGTCACCGAGTTCGTGCGCAGGCTGCGCGACGACGCGCGCGTCGGCGCGGAATTCCCCGACGTTGCCCTGGGGGACATCCGCGACAGCGATACGGGCGAATTCGAGGTCAGCTGCGAACAGACGGAGGACAAGCCATGATGCGCAGGTTCATCGACAACCGGATCGCCGTCTTCCTCGCGGCCACCGGCCTGTTGCTCGTCGTCGGGCTGGTCGTCGAGATGGGCTTCGCCCGGC
>JAURXS010000370.1 GCA_030654305.1 bacterium
GAGGGATGCCCATGATAGGAACCGCGCTCTCCCTCTTCAAGTCTTTATAGATAAAGTAGGAGAGGTAGTAGGAGCGGTGGACAGGGTGGATATCTCCCCGGTTTCCGCCCCTTTCCCGCCCGGCGACACCCAGGAGCGCCCTGCGGCGCCGTTGCGGATGGTGGACGGTTCGTGGATGACCCGGGGGTTTGCGGCCCGTCGTCCACCGGGCCGCGTCCGTGCACGTTTCGCGCACCGCTCGTCCACAGGTTTCTCCCCAGGCGCGCCGGGGGGGAAAGCGAGGCCGGCCTCCGCGGGGAGGCCGGCCGGGAGCGTCGTCCTAGAAGCGTGCGAAGAGGTCCTTGATGGTCCCGCGGAAGCGCGGGTCCTCCTCGATGAGACCCCTGATCTTCTGGCACGCGTGCAGGACGGTGGTGTGGTCGCGGTTGCCGAACGCGCGGCCGATTTGGTTGAGGGAGACGCCGACCTTTTCCCTGGCGAGATACATGGCCACCTGGCGGGCCAGGACGAGGTCCTGGGTGCGCCGTTTGGACTTGAGCTGATCGACCGTGACGCGATAATGCTCGCAAGAGACATGCATCGCGTCGGCGATCGTCGCCGCCCTGACCGGAGACGTCTGGAACACGGAGGAGAGTACTTCGGAGGCCATGTCCAGACTGATCTCGCTGCCAGTGAGACCTGCAAACGCCAGGAGTTTGATCAGCGCTCCCTCGAGATTGCGGATGTTGTTGGTGACGTTCGTGGCGACGTACTCGATGACGTCGTCGGAGATGTAGATGTTGTTGGTCTCGACCTTCTTCTTGAGGATCGCGACCCGGGTCTCGAAATCGGGCGCCTGGACGTCCACCAGCAGGCCCCACTCGAAACGCGAGCGCAGGCGCTCCTCGAGCGTGGGGATCTCCTTGGGCGGGCGGTCCGAGGTCAGCACGATCTGCTTGCTGTCGTTGTAGAGCGTGTTGAACGTGTGGAAGAACTCCTCCTGCGTGGACTCCTTGCCCGCGAGGAAGGCCACGTCGTCCACCAGCAGGACGTCGACGTTGCGGTACTCGTTCTTGAACTCGTAGGTGCGGTTCTTCTGGATCGACCAGATCAGGTCGTTCATGAACTGCTCGGCCGTGATGTAGCAGACCTTGCGCCCGGGCGCCCCGGCCAGCACCGCGTTGCCGATGGCGTGCATCAGGTGGGTCTTGCCCAGGCCGACGCCGCCGTGGATGAACAGCGGGTTGTAGACCCCGCCCGGCTTCTCGCTGACCGCCACCGAGGCCGCGTAGGCCATCTTCGAACCAGAGCCGATGACGAAGCTGTCGAAGGTGTAGTCGCGGTTCAGGTAGATCCGGCCGTGGCCCTGGCGGGCAGCGGTGGGCGGGGGAGTCGGCTCCTCCGCGGGCAGCACCTCGGCCTCCTCGACGATGGCGCCGGCGTCGAACAGGTCGCGCCGGCGGTCCGATGCGGTCTCGTCGAACGTGTAGGTGCAGGTCACGGGCCGCCCGAAGTGGTCGGCCAGGGCCTGGGTGAGCGTCGCGGAGTGGTGTTCGCTGAACCAGTCCTGGAAGAACCGGTCCGGGCACAGGATCCGGATCCCGTCGGCGTCCCACGCCACCGGGCGCAGGGGCGAGAACCAGGTCTCGAAGGTCTGCTGGGAGACCTTCTGGCGGATCAGGTCGAGGACCGCGTCCCAGTAGCTGGTCAGGGGAGCCAGTTCCATCAGGTGGGTGCCCCTTCCTTGATCGCGAGACGGACTTCCCCAACCGGCGCCCACTTATGCACAGGCGGGCCGCCACGACAAATCCAGCAATTTCATTGAGTTGCGAAAACCGACGCCGGGTTTCTATGTCAGGTTATCCACAGGACCGAGGAATTGTGGATAATCTTGGGGTGCCATTCCTTGGTTTTCAACAGCCGTGGAGCGAAGCTAGCATGGCCCAAAATGGGCTGCAAGGATTTTCTTCCGGGCGTTTTAAAAAGACCTGAACTCCCAGGCGTTCAGGGAGTTGCGCCCCTAGAGGCCGGCCGCCCCCTCCGGTTCCGGTCGGCGGCCCGGCCTTGGTGTCCCGGACCCGCCGGACCCCGGAACCGCCTCGCGGCGGCATTCCGGGGCCGATCCGTCGGCGAAGTTCCTTGACACTCCCCCGCAATCGGCATAATCTTCATCGGTTCTGCTCTGAAAACCCGTTGCACAAGGAAGGCCCCCGTGAAGAGGACCTATCAGCCCAGCAATATCAAGCGCGCCCGCACCCACGGCTTCCGCTCGCGGATGGCCACCAAGGGCGGGCGCCTCGTCCTGAAGCGCCGCCGCGCCAAGGGCCGCAAGCGCGTGAGCGTCTGATGTCGGGATGGGTCTGATGTCGGGACCTCGAGGACGGATGTGAATCCGCGATCGCTGACCCGGCAGAAGGATTTCCAAAAGGTCTATCTGGAAGGCCGGAAACTCGTCACCCGCACGTTCGTCCTCCATCTGCTTCCGGCTCCGGACGACGCCAAGGCGGTCGTCGCCAGCAAGAAGGTCGGCGGAGCCGTCCAGCGCAATCGGGCCAAGCGACTTCTGCGGCACATGCTCCAGGCGGTGTTCTTCCCGGGCTCGGAAGCGACCGTGAAGAAGACCGCCTGGTTTGTCGACGGCGCCGGGGCGAGACCGCAGGATGACGGTGAGGCCGCGACGGGCCTGTGGGTCGTCGCGGTGGGACGGCGGCCGATCCTCGAGCGCGACATCCACGACGTCATCGTGGACGCGCGCGCCGCGCTCGCCCGCCTGGACGAGCCTGACCGAGCCGAGCCCGATCGAGTCGAGCCCGACGCCGGTCGGCCGCAGCAGCCGGAGGGTCACTAGAAGCATGTGGCGCGCGCCCTACCTGCTGGTCAGGATCTACCAGCGTCTGCTCTCGCCGCTGCTGCCCGCCACGTGCCGCTACGAACCGTCGTGTTCCGAATACGCCGCCGAGGCCCTGCGCACGCACGGCCTGCGGCGCGGGACGGTCCTCGCCGCGCGCCGCATCCTGCGCTGCCACCCCTGGCGCGCCGGCGGCCACGATCCGGTGCCCCCCGTCGCGGCGGGCGCCTCCTCCCACCACGGAGATCACCGTCATGGATAGACGCACGCTCCTGGCCATGCTGCTGTTCCTGGTCCTGTTCCTGGTCTGGTCGAAGGTGATGGACCGCTACCGGCCGGAACCGGTGCCGGTGCGCCCCGCCGCCGAGAGCGTCTCCGGGAGCGGCGCCGAAGTCGTCGTCGGCGACGCGGGAGCCGCCGGGCCCGCGGCCTTCGCCGCGACCGATACGTCGGCCGCCTTCGCGGCCGGCCCCGGCGGCGTCTTCGCGACGCCGGGCGACGCGGTCTACGAGATCGGCAACGAGCTATTCACGCTGCGCATCGCCGAGGCCGGCGGCGCGATCGTCGGCTGCAAGCTCCGCGACTACCGCAACGGCGACGGCGGCGGCGTGGAGCTGGTGCCCCCCGCCGGCGCTCTCGACGAACCGCCCGCGGGCGATGTCCTGGTGCGCGAGAGCGGCGAGCTGGACGTCGGCCGGGCGCCGTTCCTGCCCGTCGGCGAGGCGGGCTTCACGCTGGGCGCGCTCGACGCGCCGCGCGAGCTGGTGCTGGAGGCCGCGGGCGCCGGCGGCCTGGTCGTGCGCAAGATCTACACGCTGCGGCCCGGCGACTACATCGTGGACGTGCGCTACGAGACGCCGTCGGGCGGCCCCGTGCTGCGCGGCGCACGCTTCGTCTGGCGGCGCGGCATCGCGATCACCGAGCACGCGACCAAGGCCATGATGCAGCGCGGCAGCTTCCGCTCCTTCGTGCAGGTGGGGGAGGACTTCCACGCGATGTCGCAGGACAACGTGGTCAAGGGCAAGGGCGAAGAGGCGTTCCGCGGCACCATCCGCTTCGCCGGCGTGCAGAACAAGTACTTCTCGATCCTCGGCTTCCTGCCCGACGACGGCCGCTCGGCCGCCGAGGGCCGCGTCAAGCTCGGCGGCGACCGCGAGACGGGCCACCAGGCCTGGGAGTTCGAGGTCCCCGCGCGTCCCGGCGCCGGCGCCGCGACCGCCGCGCTGTCGCTCTATCTCGGCCCCAACGACTACCGTCGTCTGCGGGCCCACGGCCACGATCTCGAGAAGATCGTGAACCTGGGCTGGAAGTGGATCCAGCCCATCAGCGAACTCGTGCTGCGCCTGATGAACTGGCTGCACGGGTTCATCCCCAACTACGGTTGGGTCATCGTCATCATCTCCATCCTCAGCAAGCTGGTGTTCTGGCCGCTGACGGCCAAGGGCACCAAGGCCATGAAGCAGATGCAGGACTCGCAGGCCAGGCTGAAGCCGAAGCTGGACGCGCTGAAGAAGAAGCACAGCGGCGACCCGCAGCGCTACAACCAGGAGATGATGAAACTCTACAAGGAAGAGGGAGTGAATCCCCTCGCGGGCATGTCGGGCTGCATGCCGATGCTGGTCCAGATGCCGGTGTTCATCGCACTCTACCAGGTGCTCTACAACATGGTGGACCTGCGCATGACGCCCTGGCTGGGCTGGATCAAGGACCTGTCGCAACCCGACGCGCTGTTCGTGCTGCCGTTCTCCCTGCCCCTGCTCGGCAACCTGTTCAACCTGCTGCCCCTGCTGATGGCGGCGGTGACCTGGTGGCAGACCAAGCTCACGCCCACCGGCGGCGCGGGCGGACAGATGGCGGCCATGAACACGATCATGCCCGTGATGATGCTCTTCTTCCTCTACAACATGCCTTCCGGACTCGTGATCTACTGGACGATCAACACGGCCGTCACGGCCCTGCAGACCTGGAGGATCCACAAGTCCGCACCCGCATCGGGAGGTGCACCAGCGTGAAGAACGAGAAACTGCCAGGCGACGTCTGCGAGAGCAAGGGCCGCACGGTCGACGAGGCCGTCTCCGAAGCCCTGCTCCAACTCGGCGCCCGTCGCGACGAGGTCCAGATCGAAGTGCTCGAAGAAGGCAAGGACGGCCTGTTCGGCCTGATCGGCCGCCGCTCGGCCCGCGTCCGCGTCCGCCGCCGCGGCGGCGCCCGCGGCCGGCAGGACGCGCCGCGATCCGCAGCGCCCGGCGATCGGGGTCGTGGTTCGGACCGTGGTCGCGGCTCCGACCGCGGTCGCGGCCAGGACCGCGGCCAGGGCGGCGACCGCAACCGCGGTGCGGCCCGCGTCGACGGTCAGCAGCGACCGGCCGGCGGACGCGACGAACAGCGTGGTCGCGACGGCGCCAAAAGCCGCGACAATGATCGGGGCCGTGACGGCGGCCGCGGTCGCCGCGACGAGCGCCCGCGTTCCGAGCCTCGCCAGGACGCTCGTCCGGGCGCCCGCCCCATCGAGGCTCGCCAAGGCGAACCGCGCCGCAGCGAGGCTCCCGGCGCCGAGACCCGCGAGGACGGCGAAGGCCGGTCCAGCCGTCGCC
>JAURXS010000371.1 GCA_030654305.1 bacterium
TGATCGGCATCAGCAGCCGGATCCAGCTGATGGACGGCGGGCTGGTGACCTTCCCCGAGTTCGGGCTGTTCAACCTCGAGGGCGAGTGGGACGTCGAGAACCACGGCGTCGATCCCGACATCGTGGTCGAGAACCTGCCCGAAGACGTCAACCGCGGTCGCGACCCGCAGCTCGAACGGGCGGTGCAGGAGGTGCTGGCGGCGATGAAGGATCGGCCGGCGCTGCCGGCGGCCCCGACCTTCCCACGCGACCGGTAGCCACCTTTCCGTTGGCGGGCGCCCTCCGGTCACCTCGTGTGACCGGAGGGTTCCCTTTTCGGCCGGCCGGGACGATTCGGGCCAGGTCGTGGCCAGATCCCTGGCGGTGGGCGGCGGAAAGCGGCGATCCCGCCGTAGGATCTCGTCCATATCTTGATATTATTCAACACGTTGACTTTATGCCGGGAATGGTGGGCGACCGCGGGGCTGGCCGGGGATTTGCTCTCTGGGATCCATCAGGTTCCGACGGAGCATCCCGATCCCGGAGGCAGAGATGACCGGCCTGCACGCCAATCGCGTCTCGATCGTCATTCCCGTGTTCAACAAGCGCGAGCTGACCGAGGCCTGCCTCGACGCGCTGCATCGCCATACGCCCGCCGGCGCCGAGATCGTCGTGGTGGACAACGGCTCGACCGACGGCTCGGCGGCGTGGCTGCGGAACCTGCACGAGCGCGGCGAGATCCGCGCCGTGCTGAACCCGGAGAACCGCGGCTTCGCCCGGGCCAGCAACCAGGGCGCGGCCGCCGCCGGCGGCGACCTGCTGCTGTTCCTGAACAACGACACCGAGGTCACCGAGGGTTGGCTCGAGCCCCTGGTCTGGACCCTCGACCACGATCCCTACGTCGGCGCGGTCGGCTCGAAGCTGCTGTTCCCCGACGGCACCGTCCAGCACGCCGGCGTCGCGCTGGTGCAGGGCGACTCGCCCGCCGGCCCGCTGCTGGGCGGGCAGCACCTCGCCTACGGCAAGCCCGCCGACTCCCCGGCCGCCGACAAGGCCATGATCGTGCGCTGCCTGACCGCGGCCTGCCTGCTGGTGCGCCGCGAGGCCTTCGAGGCCGCCGGCGGCTTCGACGAGGCCTACTGGAACGGCAACGAGGACGTCGACTTCTGCCTGAAGCTGGAGGAGGCCGGCTGGCGGCTGGTCTACCGGCCCGAGAGCGTGGTCGTGCACCACGAGTCGCAGAGCGGCCCCGAACGCTTCTCGAAGCTGGACCGGAACATCGCGCTGCTGAACGCGCGCTGGCGCGACCGGATCACCCCCGACTACTACCGCGACCTCGACTGGAAGGCGGTGGCGGCCCCGGACTTCCGGCTGCGCCAGTACGCGCCGCCGCGCCTGCGCTTCGAGCGCGACGTCCGCAAGCCCGCGGACGCGCAGACCGCTTCGGTGATCGTGCTCTGCCACAACGCGCTGGAGTACACGCAGAAGTGCGCCGCCTCGCTGCTGGCCCACACCGCGCCCCGCCACGAGATCATCTTCGTCGACAACGGCAGCACCGACGGCACCGCCGACTGGCTGCGCGAGCTGACCGCGCACCAGGAGCGTTGCCACGCCGTCTACAGCCAAGAGAACCTGGGCTACGCCGCCGGCAACAACCTGGGCCTGGCCCACGCCCGCGGCGACCACCTGGTGCTGCTCAACAGCGACGTCGTGGTGACCCCGGGCTGGCTCGAGCGGCTGATCGCCGCCGCGCAGCACCCCCAGGCCGGCGTCGTCGGCCCGGTCACCAACAGCATCACCGGACCGCAGAAGCTGGCGCAGGTCGGCTACGACCAGGATTCGCTGCGGGACCTGGACTTCTTCGCCCGGATGCACGGCGACTCCTGCCGCGGGCAGGACGAGCCGGCGCTGTGGGTCGTGGGCTTCTGCATGCTGATCAAGCGCGACCTGCTGGCGCGCATCGGCGGCCTGGACGAGCGCTTCGGACGCGGCAACTTCGAGGACACCGACTTCTGCCTGCGCGCCTTCCTGGCCGGCTATCAGTGCCTGATCGCCCGCGACTGCTTCGTGCACCACTTCGGCAGCCGCAGCTTCGCCGCCGCGAAGGTCGATTACCGCGCCTCCCTCGAGCAGAACTGGGGCGTGTTCAAGCGGAAGTGGCGCATCCCGCAGGCGGTGGGCTACGAGCAGAAGTTCGACCTCGAGAGCATCGTCGTGGCGGGCTTCCACCCCGTGCTGCACTTCGAGCCGCTGCCGCGCGCCCGCGGCGTGGCGCCGATCGAGCCCACGCCCCAGGACCTCGCCCGCCGCCTGCGCGAGGGCGAGTCGATGTTCCGCGACGGCCGCGCCGACGACGCCGAGGCCGTCTTCCGGCACGTGCTGCAGTGGCGCGCCGACGAACCGGCGGCCGCCAACGGCCTGGCCTGCGCCCTGTGGGAGCAGGGGCGGCCGGACGAGGCCGCCGCCGTGCTCGAGGAGACGCTGCGCCACGACCCGGAGAACGAGGACGCGCGGTGGAATCTGGCGGAGGTCCGCAAGGCGATCGCGGCGCAGGAAGCCGCGCCGGTCCTCAACTGAACCTCTCCACTCCGACACGACGAGGCCCCGGGCGGATGCCCGGGGCCTCGGCTTGTGAACGGGCGCGATGGCCCGCCGTCTAAAAGTCCGCGCCTTAGAAGTCCGCGCTTTTGGGCGCCCGCGGGAACGGGATGACGTCGCGGATATTCGCCACGCCCGTGGCGTACATCACCGCGCGCTCGAAGCCCAGCCCGAAGCCGGCGTGCGGCACGGTGCCGTAGCGGCGCAGGTCGCGGTACCACCAGTAGGGCGCGGGGTCGAGGTTCATCGCCTTCAGGCGGGCGTCGAGCACGTCGAGCCGCTCCTCGCGCTGGCTGCCGCCGACGATCTCGCCGATGCCGGGCGCCAGCACGTCCATCGCGGCCACGGTGCGGCCGTCGTCGTTCAGGCGCATGTAGAAGGCCTTGATGTCCTT
>JAURXS010000372.1 GCA_030654305.1 bacterium
GCAGCAGCACCGGCAGGCGGTCGCGCGGCACCGGCACCTCGCCGCAGGACGGGCAGTGGATGATGGGGATCGGCGCCCCCCAGTAGCGCTGGCGGCTGATCAGCCAGTCGCGCAGGCGGTACTGGACGGTGGCGCGGCCGAAGCCGCGCGCCTCGAGGTCCGCGACGACGCGGCGGGCTCCCGTTTCGCTGTCCAGACCGTCGTAAGCGCCGGAAGCGGTCATCAGCCCGGGGCCCGTCCAAGCCTCTTCGAGCGGCTCTTGATGTGGCGCGCCGGGCGCGGCACCCGCGGGCAGGATCTCCTGCCGCACGGGCAGGTCCAGCGCCGCGGCGAAGGTGAAGTCGCGCTCGTCGTGGGCCGGCACGGCCATGACCGCGCCGGTGCCGTAGCCGGCCAGCACGTAGTCGGCGACCAGGATCGGCACGGCCTCGCCGTTCACGGGGTTGACGGCCGTCGCGCCCGTGGGCATGCCGGATTTTGGCCGGTCGCTGCTCTGCCGGTCCACTTCGCTCAGCCGCGCCGATTGGCGGCGGTAGGCGGCCACGCCCTCGCGGTGCTCTGCCCCGGTCAGCACGTCGACCAGCGGGTGCTCGGGAGCCAGCGCCAGGTAGGTGACGCCGAAGAGCGTGTCGGGGCGGGTCGTGAAGACGCGCAGCGCCAGCGAGCCGTCCGGCAGCCGTTCGCCGCCGCCGGTCGCCGCGGCGCCGTCGGCCGGGCGCGCAGCGAAGACGACCTCGGCGCCGTGGCTGCGGCCGATCCAGGCGGTCTGCTTCTTCTTGGTCTCCTCGGGCCAGTCCAGCGCGGGCAGGTTGTCGATCAGGCGGTCGGCGTAGCGCGTGATGCGGAAGCACCACTGCGTCAGGTTCTTGCGCACGACCTCGGACTTGCAGCGCTCGCAGACGCCGTCGTCAACCTGCTCGTTGGCCAGCACCGTCTGGCAGGAGTCGCACCAGTTGACCGGCTGCGCCGCGCGGTAGGCGAGCCCGTGTTCGAACAGGGTCAGGAAGAGCCACTGGGTCCAGGCGTAGTACTCGGGGGTGTGCGTGGCCAGCTCGCTGCGCCAGTCGTACATCGGCCCCAGCGTGCGCAGTTGCTCACGGATGAAGGTGATGTTCTCGGTCGTGTGCGCGCCGGGGTGGACGCCGCACTTGATGGCGAAGTTCTCCGCCGGCAGGCCGAAGCTGTCGAAGCCGACCGGCTGGAAGACGTTGTCGCCGCGCTGGCGCCGGTAGCGGGCCCAGGTGTCGGCCGGCACGTAGTTGTACCAGTGGCCGAGGTGGAGCTTGTCGCCCGACGGGTAGGAGAACATGCTCAGGCAGTAGCACTTGGGCTTGTCGGAGTTCCAGTCCACCTGGTCGTGGCCGGTGCGGGCCCAGTGCTCGCGCCAGCGCTGCTCGATTTCCTGGAACGCGTAGTCGGCCATGATCCGTCGATCCTCCGGCCGGCGATGCGGGGTCGCCGGGGATGGCTGGTCTGTGGGCGTTGGGGCGGCGCGGATCCGCGCGCCTCGGTCGCGCAACTCTAACCGCACGGCTCCCGCCGCGCCACTCCCAATCGGCGGCGTCCGGCGTGTCGCCGCGCGTCGACGCGCGCGGGATCAGAGGACCCCGGCGGTCACCTCCAGCCGCAGCCCGTCCCCGCCCGGCGCGAAGCGCACCGCGGCGACGTCGAAGCGGAACTCCGCCACGTCGCGGGCCGGGTTCGCCGCGAGCCAGGCCCGGGCGGCCAGCCGCAGCCGCCGCAGCTTGCGAGCGTCGACCGCCGCGGCCGGCGAACCCCAGCCGTCTCCGCGCCGGGTCTTGACCTCGACGAAGACCAGCAGGGGCCCGCGCCGCGCGACGAGGTCCACCTCGCCGCGGGCGGCGCGGAAGCGCCGCTCGAGGATCGTGAAGCCTTCGGCGGCGTACCACAGCGCCGCGATCTCCTCGCCACTGCGGCCGAGCGCCGCGGCGTCGGCGTGCCTGTTCATGGCCACCTCCCGCCGCCGCGGCAGCAGGAAGCCTACCAGAGGGAGCCCTGCCGCAGCAGGGCGACCGGAGCGAAGGTCCGGCGGTGCAGGGGGCAGGGGCCCAGACGCTGCAGGGCCGCGAGGTGGTCGGCGGAGCCGTAGCCCTTGTGGCCGGCGAAGCCGTAGCCGGGGTGGCGGGCGTCCAGATCGACCATCAGCCCGTCGCGCACGACCTTCGCGATGATCGAGGCGGCGGCCACCGCGGCGCTGAGGCCATCGCCGCCCACCAGGCAGGCGGCGGGGCAGTCCAGCGGCGGCGCCTGGTTGCCGTCGACCAGCACCAGGTCGGGCCGGACGCGCAGACGCGCCACGGCGGTCGCCATGGCGCGCAGGCTGGAGCGCAGGATGTCGGTGTGTTCGATCTCGCGGGGCCAGGCGGCCTCCGCCTGCCAGTCCAGCGCCTCGCGGACGATGTCCCGGTAGAGCGCCTCGCGACGGCGGGCGGTCAGCCGCTTGGAATCGTCCAGCGCCTCGGGGGCCCAGCCCGGCGGCAGCACCACCGCCGCGGCCACCACGGGGCCGGCCAGGCAGCCGCGCCCGGCTTCGTCCGTGCCGGCGAGCACCAGGGCCCCGCCCGCCCGCGAGGGGTCGGCGGCGCGTTCGCGGTCGAAGGCGGCCAGCAGGGCGCCGCGACCGCTCACTTCCGGCCGAACTGCTTCTCGCGGATGCGGGCCTTCTTGCCGGTCAGCTCGCGCAGGTAGTAGAGCTTGCTGCGGCGGATCCGGCCGCGGCGCACCAGCTCGATCCCGGCGAGGTTCGGGCTCTCGATCGGCAGCACGCGCTCGACGGCCACGCCGTTGGAGATCTTGCGCACGGTGATCGAGGCCTCGTTCGCAGAACCCTGGCGGGCGATGACGACACCCTCGTAGTTCTGGATGCGGGTCTTGCCGCCCTCGGTGATGTTCATCCGGCAGCGGATCGTGTCGCCGATGCTGAACACCGGCAGGTCCGTGCGCAGCTTCTCGGTGCGGATCGTGTCGACGATGTTGCTCATCGCAGCCTCCTGGTCGTACCCGCCGGCGTCGGGCCGGGGGGCGGGGTCCGCGGACCCCTTCGTGTCTCGCCGTCTTCCCGTGTCTCGCCGTCGACCGGTAGAGGGCGGCGGCGGCGTTCCATTCGTGTTTCGTCCGTCATTCCCCGGCGCCACCGTCGCGGTCCCGCGACGGGCGCCCCCGTCCCGCGGCCAGATCGGGACGACGCTCCCGCGTGCGCTCCCGCGACCTCTCCGCGCGCCAACGCTCGATGTTGGCGTGGTGCCCCGAGATCAGGATCTCGGGCACCGCCAGCCCGCGGTACTCCGGCGGCCGGGTGTACCAGGGGCCTTCGAGCCCGCCGTCGAGCGCGGCGGTGAAACTATCGCTCTCGGCCGAATCGCTGTTGCCCAGCACCCCGGGCAGCCGGCGCACCAGAGCGTCGATCACCACGAGCGCGGGCAGTTCCCCGCCGGTCAGCACGTAGTCCCCGATGGAGACCTCGCGCGGCCGCAGCAGGTCCAGCACCCGCTGGTCGACGCCCTTGTAGTGCCCACAGACCAGCACCAGTTCGCCGGCGGCGGCGGCCTGCGCGGCCAGTTCCAGCACCAGATCCTCGTCCAGCCGCTCCCCCTGCGCCGACATCAGCAGCACGGGCGTCGCGTCGCCGCTGCGGGCGGCCTCGACGGTCTCGACCACCGGCGGGGCCATCAGGACCATCCCGGCGCCCCCCCCGTAGGGTGCGTCGTCGACCGTCCCGTGGCGGTCCACCGCGCGGTCGCGGATGTCCAGGACCTCGTAGGTCACCTGCCCCTGCCGCTCGGCCCGCCCCAGGATGCTGGTGGACAGGACCTCCCGGATCATCTCCGGGAACAGGGTGACGACCTTAATCGCCAGCGACATCGAGCAGTCCCTCCGGCGGGTCGATCACGAGCGGCCCCTGCAACTCGTCCTCGGGCCGCAGGATGGGCGCCACGGCCGGGATCAGGCACTCGCGGCCGCCCCGCGGGACGACCAGCACGAACCCGGCGCCGTAGGTGCGCACGTCGTCGACCTCGCCGACCGCCTCTCCCGTCGCGGTCACGACCGGGCGTCCGAGCCAGCGGAACGGCAGTCCGCCGCGGGGGCGCGGGAAATCCGGGTCGGCGTAGCGGCTCCGGAGGAAGCCGACCATCCTGCCCACGGCGCCCTCGGCGCCTTCCCGCGTCCCGATCCCCGGCAGGGCCACCACGTAGCAGGTCCCCAGGGACCGCCAGGATTCCGGCGCGAACGGCGCGCCGTCGTCCCAGAACAGGTCGCCGGAGTCCAGCAGGGGCTCGTGCCAATCGATCAGCGGGTAGAGCTTCAGCTCGCCCCGCAGACCCACCGCCTTGACCACGTCGGCGACGGGCACGAACTCGTCAGCCGGGAATCCCGTCATGCGCTACTGCTCGTTCGCGATCTCGAAGCCGAAGCGCCGGTCGACCCGCAGACCCACGGCCTGCAGCAGGCCGCGCACCGCCTTCACGGTCGCGCCCCCCTTGCCGATGATCTGGCCCACGTCGTCCGGATGCACCTGCACCAGGAAGACCTCCTCGCCGTCGCGCTCCAGGGACTGGATGCGCACGTCCTCGGGATGGTCGACCAGGTTCACCGCGATGTACGAGACCAGTTCCATGGCCTTGCTCATGGCGGTCAGCTCTCTTCCGCGGGCGCGTCGCCCTCGGCGGTCGTCTCTTCGACAACGACGGCTTCGGCGGCGGCGGCTTCGGCCTCGGCGGCGGCCGCGGCTTCCGCGGCGGCCTGCTTGGCCGCGGCGGCTTCGGCGGCGGCGGCGGCCTCCTCGGCGGCCTTCTTGGCGGCGACGGCTTCGGCCTTCGCCTTGCGATCCTGCTCGGCCTTGGCCTGGGCCTTGGCGCCGAGGCGGCCGTCGAGGTCGCTCTTCCAGGCCGAAACGCGGGCCTCGACCTCGTCGACGGACAGGCCCTGCCGCAGCAGCTCCCACCGCAGCAGGACGCCCTCGCGGCGCATCAGGGAGCGGGCGGTCTCGCTGACCGTGGCGCCTTTGCGCAGCCAGGCGATGATCTCCTGCTCGTGCAGTTTCACTTCCAGCGGCTCGGCGAAGGGGTTGTAGTAGCCCAGGTTCGCCAGGTAGGCGCCGTCGCGCCGGTTGCGGCTGTCGGTGACGATCAGCCGGTAGAAGGGCCTCTGCTTGCGACCCATGCGGGTCAGACGAATCGTGGTCGACACTGAGTACCTCCGGGTTCGTGTCGGTGTGTTGCCCCGCACCCGCCGTTCAGGCGCGAAGCGATCCAATATAGGTCCCCGGACGGCCGGATCCAAGCCGCCCGGACCGCGGGACGGGGCCTAGCCGCGCCCGCCCAGCACCTTGCGTCCGAACTCCTCCAGACCGCCGGCGGCGTTGATGCTGCGCATCATCCGCCGCATGTCGCGGTACTGCTTCAGCAACCGGTTGACCTGGGACACGTTCGTGCCGCTGCCGCGGGCGATCCGCTTGCGGCGCGAGCCGTTGATGATCTCCGGGCTGCGGCGCTCGGTCGGGGTCATCGAGTTCAGGATGGCCTCGACCTTGCCCAGCTGCCCCTCGTCGACGTTGGACTTGTCGATCATCCCGCCGTCGACCCCGGGCAGCATCTTCATGATCCCCTTCAGGGGGCCCATCCGCCGCACCTGGCGGATCTGCTTCTGGAAATCCTCGAGCGTGAACTGGTTCTGCAGGAAGCGCTCGGCCAGCGCCTCGGCCTCCTGCTGGTCCATGTTCTCCTCGGCCCGCTCGATCAGCGACATGACGTCGCCCATGCCGAGGATCCGGCCCGCCATGCGGTCCGGATGGAAGGTCTCCAGGTCGGCCAGCTTCTCGCCGGTGGAGACGAGCTTGACGGGACGGCCGGTCACGGCCTTCACCGACAGCGCGGCGCCGCCGCGGGCGTCGCCGTCCATCTTGGTCAGCACGGCGCCGTCGAAACCCACCCGCGAGGCGAACTCGCGGGCCACGGTCACCGCCTCCTGGCCGGTCATGGCGTCCACGACCAGGAGCTTCTCGTCCATCGGCACGGCCTTGTCGATCGCCACCAGCTCGTCCATGAGCGTGGCGTCGATGTGCAGGCGGCCGGCGGTGTCGACGATCAGCACGTCGCACTTGTTGTCGCGCGCCCGGCGCAGGCCGAGCTTGACGATCTGCGCCGCGTTGCGGCGCTCGCGGTCGGCGTGGACCGGCACCCCCGCCTGCGCGGCCAGCGTCTCGAGCTGGTCGATCGCCGCGGGCCGGTAGATGTCCGCCGCCACCAGCAGGGGCGAGCGCCCCTCCTTCACCAGGCGCTGGGCGAGCTTCGCGCAGAATGTGGTCTTGCCGCTGCCCTGCAGGCCCATGACCATGACCGTGGCCACCGGCGTGCCCGACAGGTTCAGCGAAGCCGTCTCGCCGCCGAGCAGGTCCACGATCTCGTCGCGGACGATCTTGACGACCTGCTGGTCGGCCGACAGGCTGTCCCAGACCTGCTGCCCCGCCGCCTTCTCGGCCACGCGGGCGACGAAGTCCTTGGCGACCTGGTAGTTGACGTCCGCCTCGAGCAGGGCCAGGCGCACCTCGCGCAGCGCGTCCCTGACGTTTTCCTCGGTGAGGCGGTCCTGTCCCGACAGCTTGCGCAGCGCGCCGCCCAGCCGGCTGGTCAACTCCTGGAACACCCTCGGGATCCTCTCTCGGGAACATGGCGGCGCGCACAACGACAACGGGCGGACGCTCCAGGCGCCCAGCCCCCCTTGCCGCGACCGCCCAGTATCGTCGAAAGCGACCGCGAAATCAAGGGTATTGTGGGTTTCCGGGCGGTTCGGCGCCGGTCAGCGCAGGGAGGAAATCGCGGCGGCGGGGTCGGCGGCGCCGAACAGGTAGGATCCGGCGACCAGGATGTCGGCGCCGGCGTCCCGGCAGGCCGGGGCCGTCCCGGCGTTGACGCCCCCATCGACGGAGATGGCGAACCCGAGCCCGGAGGCGGCCCGCCGCGCGGCCAGGGCCCGCAGCTTGTCCAGGGCCGCCGGCTGGAAGCTCTGCCCCCCCGCCCCCGGCTGGACGGACATCACCAGCACGAGGTCGACCCGTTCGAGCCAGGGCAGCACCGCTTCGATCGGGGTGCCGGGGTTCAGGCTGAGGCCGCGGCGCTTCCCGAGCGCCCCGATCGCGTCGAGGGCCGCGCCGGGCGCGGGGACGGCCTCGATGTGGATCGTGATCGCGTCGGCGCCGGCGCGGGCGAAGGCCGCGAGGTGGCGCTCCGGCTCCGAGATCATCAGGTGCGCGTCCAGCGGCAGGGCGGTGCGCCGCCTGACGGCGGCCACGACCTGGGGGCCGAAGGTGAGGTTGGGGACGAACCGGCCGTCCATGACGTCGAGGTGGATCAGGTCCGCACCCGCGGACTCCATCCTCGCGACCTCCCGCCCCAGGTCGGCGAAGTCGGCCGACAGCAGGGACGGGGCCACCGCCGTGCCGTGTTCAGCGCGTCGCGACCACCAGTTCAACGATCTCTCCCCTGAGGATGCGCGTCCCCGGTTCCGGTTTCTGGCGCACGATGGTCTGCGCCGGCGTGCCCGCGTCGCGGACGTGGCGCAGCGGCGCGAGGATGCAGCCGGACCCGTCGACGGCGCTGCGGGCCGCCGACAGCGTCCGTCCCTTGAGGTCGGGCATCAGGAAGGCGGGCGCTTCCGCCTGGTCGACCATCACCACATCCACGGTCACGCCCTTGCGGCTCCCGGTGCCCGCTTCGGGGTACTGCAGCGCCACGGTCGACGGCGCACCCTCGAGCCCGCGCGCGCGCAGGGTGCGGCCGGCCCGGAATCCGCTGCGCTGGAGGGTGGCCGCGGCCTGTTGCACGTTGAGGCCGTCGAGGGCGGGCACCGCGCCGGTGGGCGGGCCGCTACTGAGCACCAGGCCCACCGCCCTCCCCTTGCGCACCGGCTGTCCGGGGGCCGGGTGCTGGTCGACGACGTTGCCGACCGGTTGCCGGGCGTGCGCCTCGCTGCGCACGACTTCGACCTCGAGGCCGGCGCCGGCGGCGGTCCGGCGCGCCTGCGCCAGGGTCTGCTCGCGCAGGTCCGGCACGCGCACTTCGGCGTGGCGATGGATCAGCTGCGGGACGATGAGGTAGTTGCTCAGGGCGAGGCCAACGGCGCCGGCGACGCCGAGGCTGGCGAGCAGCAACAAGAATTGCCAGAACTTCACGATGCATCCCTCCGCCGCGACAGTCGGGCCGCGAAGAAGCCGTCCGCGCCCTCGCGCTGGGGCAGCCAGGTCCGCGCCCACTCCCCGTCCGCGCGCCACGGGCAGGGCGCCAGCGACGGTTCCGCCGCCAGGACCGCCTCCAGAACGCCCTCGTTCTCCTCGGGTTCCAGGGAACACGTGGCGTAGAGCAGGCGGCCGCCCGGCGCCAGCAGCAGGGACGCCCGCCGCGCCAGTTCCGTCAGCCGCGTCGCCGAAGCGACGATCGCCTCCGGACCGAGGCGCCACTTCCCTTCGGGGTGCCGCCGCAGCACGCCGGTCCCGGTGCAGGGTCCGTCCAGCAGCACGGTCGCGAAGGTGCCGGACCGGAAGGGCGCCGCCCTGCCGTCAGCAGATACCACGAGGTCCGGCCCCGCGTCGATCCTTTTCGCCGTCGCCTGCAGCTTGCGCAGGCGCGCGGCGCTGAGGTCGGCGGCCACCAGCAGCGCCGGCGACCCGTCGTCCCCCGCCGCCAGGGCCGCGCGCAGCCGGGCCGTCTTGCCGCCCGGCGCCGCGCACAGGTCCAGGGCGGGACCCGCCGCGCCGTCCAGCAGGAGGTCGCACGCCGCCTGGACCGCCTCGTCCTGGACGATCAGTTCCGGACGGGTCCGCAGCAGGGCCGCCAGGTCGGCGCGCTCCTCGTTCGCGAGCAGCAGGGCGCGCGGGCTCAGCCCCCCGGGGCGCGCGGACCGGCCGGCAGCGGCCAGGGCCGCGGCGA
>JAURXS010000373.1 GCA_030654305.1 bacterium
CCGGTTGTTGAAGACCCCCGCGATCCCCGCCATCACCAGCACGGCGCCGCCGAGGGTCCAGGAGGTGATGGGCTCGTCGAGGATCAGGTGGCCCAGCAGCACGGCGATGACCGGGTTGGCGTAGGTGTAGGTCATGGCCACCTGCATGGGCAGCAGGCGCAGCACCGTCACGTACGAGGTGAAGGCCACGATGGAGCCGAAGACCGTCAGGTAGGCCCAGGCCAGCCACGCCTCGCCGGTGGGCGTCGGGCGCGGCTCGCCGGTCAGCACGATCACCACCAGGAAGCCCAAGCCGCCGAAGAGCTGCTGCCAGCCCGACGCGGCCTGGATCGACAGGCCCGGCCGGCGGCGCGCCATCCAGATCGAGCCCGCGACCCAGGTGAGCGGCGCGATCAGCAGGCCGATCACGGCCCAGACGTCGGCGCTGGTGCCGTGGCGCAGCAGGGGCCACGACAGCAGTCCCACGCCGACGAAGCCGATCAGCAGCGACGCGACCAGCTTGGGCGACGGCGCGCGCCGGTCCAGCGCGGCCTCGATCAGCGCGCCCCAGATGGGCATGATCCCCACCAGCAGCGCCGCGATGCCCGAGTCGGCGCGCTGCTCGGCCCAGGTCACCAGCCCGTTGCCGCCGACCCACAGCAGCAGGCCGGAGCCGGCCAGCACCAGCGCCTCGGCGCGCGTGGGCCGCAGGCGGTGGCCGCGGATCGCGGCCCAGCCCAGCAGCATGGCGGCGGCGGCCATGACGCGCAGGCAGGCCAGGGTGAAGGGAGGGAAGCCCGCCCCCTCGCGCACGGCCACGCGGATGGCGAGGTAGGTGCTGCCCCAGACGACGTAGACGACGGCGAGGTGGGCGAGACCCGCGCGGCTGAGCGGCTGGTCGTGCTGCGGGTGGTTCAAGCGGGCCTCCGGTTCAGATCCGGTCGGTCAGCAGGAGGCACAGTTCTTCGAGGAAGAGCCTTTCCTCCGGGCCGAAGCGGGCGAGCTGGAAGGAATTGACGTCCAGTTCGGCGACGACCTGGCCGGAGCGGAAGACCGGCAGCACGATCTCGCTGCGCGTGTCCGGGTGGCCGGGCAGGTAGTTCAATTCCTGCGTGACGTCGTCCACGACGATCGTGATGGCGTGCTCGGCGACCTGCCCGCAGACGCCCTGGCCGATCGCGATGTGCGTCGGGGAGAGCGTGGCGCCGCTGCGCGGTCCGATGAGGAGCTGTCGCGGGTTGTCGGGGTCGACCAGGAAGAAAGCGACGCAGTCGAAGCCCTCGACGTTCGCGGCGAGCAGCGCGGTGACCGCCTGCATCTTGTCTTCGGAGCGCAGGTCCGCCTCGGCGATGGGGCGGGCCTTGGCCAGCAGATCTGCGTAATCGCTCACGGCCTTCCTTCCGGATCGCGGACCGAATAACTTGTTTATTCGCGAACAGTTACGCGAAACCTGCACCGAAGGTTGCATCATGGTCACCGGCACGGCTCCCTGTCAAGCCCCGCCCGGCCACAGGTGCGCGTACTTGTGGCCGCTGCCGGTGTTGAACAGCAGGACCGTCTCCTCGGGATGCAGCCACCCCGAGGCCGCCAGCGCGCGGGCGGCGGCGGCCGTGGCGCCGCCTTCGGGCGCGGCGAAGATCCCCTCGCAGGCCAGCAGCGAGCAGCCCTCGAGGGCGTCGGCGTCCGAGACGGCGATCGCGGTGCCGCGGGAGGCGCGCAGGGCGCGCAGCACCAGGAAATCGCCCACGGCGGACGGCACGCGCAGGCCGTCGGCAATCGTTGCAGCCCCCTCCCAGGGCGCGGCGACGTC
>JAURXS010000374.1 GCA_030654305.1 bacterium
TTCGATCTCGGCAACTTGTCGGACCCGATCGAACCCGCCGACCGGGTCGGTCCCATCACGGTGCTCCCGCACCCGCCGGCCGTACCAGCGAATGGGACCCCGCGAGGGGCACCAGGAGGTGCCTGGTTGCCGGCGTCGGGCGGCCACGACCTTAACGCGCCCGAACGGCTGATGCAAGCCATGGAACGGGCCCAGGCCCTGCAGGCTTCCAGCGAGGTCGGCGGCGGGATCCCCCGCGTCCTGCAGGAGATCCTGATCATGCTGGAACCCGACCTGCCGGGCCTCGCCCTGTACCTGGAACTGCACCCGCCGCTGGAGCCAGATGCCGATCTCGAGCGGGTGTTCGCCGGCGGCTCGGGTGTCCGGCCCTTCTGGGCGGCGTCTCGCGGGGTGGGCGAGGCCATCTGGATCGCGGACGAACGGGAACTGCCGCCGCCGCTGCGGGCGCGGTTGAGCGGACCGGTCACCGGTTCCGTCCTGGCCGTCCCCTTCCTCGCGCCGCCTTCCCTCGAAGAAGTCGAACCGGGGCCGGCCGGGGAGGCCGGGCTGCTCTACCTGCTGGTGCCCGCGGAACGCGACCACCGCCAGATGCTGCAGCTGGGCCGGCGCGTCGCGCGGTTCGTTACCCACGGTTGGCAGCAGCGGACGCTGATGAACCGGCTGATGCACACCGACCCGCTCACCGGGGTCCGCAACCGGGCCTTCTTCGACTCGCAGTTCGATTTCGAACTCGACCGGGCGCGTCGGCGCGGATCGACGGTCGCCCTGTTGCTGGCCGACATCGACCACTTCAAGGCCATCAACGACCAGTACGGCCATCCCGCCGGGGACCGCGTGCTCAAGGCCGTGGCCCGGGAACTGCTGGCGGGACTACGCCGCATCGATCTGGTGTGCCGGGTGGGGGGCGAGGAATTCGCCCTCGTGCTGCCGGACACGCTGCCGGCGGCGGTGATCGAGATCGTGTCCCGTCTGCAGGTCCGCGTCGCGAACCTGCGCTTGGCCGATCCGGCGGCGGCCGAACCGATCCGCCTGACGGTCTCCTGCGGGGGCGTCGTGTTCCCCGATGCCGGCGACACGCTCGACGATCTCTACCGCCGCGCCGACGAGATGCTCTACCTCTCGAAACAGAGGGGCCGCAACCGTTGCCACCTCTGGAATCCCGAAGGCGATCCCATCCTGACCCTGCCCCGCTACCAGGCCCCCTGAGTCGGGTCCGCCTCGTCCTGGATCGCGCCGCCCGCCGTTACGCCCTGCTCGGTTGGGCGGTCCTCGCGATGACCGGGTACGACCTAGGCCGGCGGTCGTCCGCGCCGTTCGCGGACTGGCGCGAGGCGGGTGCAGCGGCGGCCGCTTGGCAGCGGGCCGGTGCCGCGAGCCCGTTGCTGGTGGGTCTCTGGAGCGGCCCGGCGGCGGTTCCCGTCGTGGCCGTCGTGACGCTGGGGGCCTCGTTGCAGGCGGGGAGGGCCACGGCGGCCGCGTTGCATCGTCCCGACGCCATCGTGACCGCGGCGTGGGCGCCCTCGCATCGCCGGCAGGCCGGCGTGGGCGCCCTGCTGCGGATCAGCGGGTGGCCCAGCCGCAGCGGCGGCGGTTGGTCGGCGCCGGGAGTGCTGCTGGCGGTGGGCGATTCCCTGCGGGGCGAGGCCGCGGCGCGGCCCCGGCCGGGCGAGGGCGTGCTGCTGAAGGGGCGGGGAGCGCCGCCCCGGCTGTGGCAGGTCGTCGGCGGGCATCTCGTCGCGACGGTGCCGCCGGGGGCGTCGCTGACGGGCGGCTTCTCCCCGTCGGCCTATGCGCGGGCAAGGGGGCTCGTCTGGCACGGGCGCCTGGATTCGACGACGGTGGAAGGCGTCGGCGGCGGCGTCCTGGACGCCGTCTCATCGGGAGCGCTGTCGCCGATGCGAGCGGCGATCCTGGACCGGTTGGCCGTCCTGATGCCTCCGCGCGAGGCCGTGCTGCTCGGGTCGATCCTGCTGGGGGAAAAGGATCCCAGCGGGCGCGACCTGCGGGACCCGTTCGCGCGACTGGGGCTCTCGCACCTGTTCGCCGTGTCCGGGCTCCATGTCGGGCTCGTGGCGGCGCTCGCGCTGATGCTGCTGCGTCCGTTCGCCGTCGGGCCCTGGGTCCGCAGCCTCTGGTTGGGCGTGCTGCTGCCGGTGTACGCCGTGTTGACCGGTCTGGCGGGCTCCGCGCTGCGCGCCACGGGGCTGGGGTTGCTGGCCGTCGCCGGGGTCGCCTTCGGGCGCGCCCATGACGCGCTGCGCTCCCTGGGGCTGCTGATCTGGCTGGCCGTGCTCTGGCAACCCGATTGCCTGGGCGATCCCGGCGTGCGCCTCAGCTACCTGGCCGCGGGCGGGATCATCGGCGCGCTGCGGTTGGCCGACGGGTTGTCGGGTTCGCCCCGCGCCGTGCGGTTCGTGGCGGCGCCCCTGCTGGTCAGCGTCGGCGCGACCTGGGCCACGCTGCCGGAAACCGCCGCCGCCTTCGGCTGGATCCATCCCCTGGCGCCGCTGGTGAACCTCGTCGCGGTGCCGACGTTCGCCGGCGCGGTGTGGGCCGTTTCCGCCGCCCTGCTGGCCGTGCCCCTGCCGTGGCTGGCGCAGGCGGCGGCGGCGTTGGGGTGGCTGCTCATCCGGCTGCTGGCCGCCGGATCGTCCGCCCTGGGATCCCTCGGGGACGGTCGGGTCGGGCTGCCGGGATGGACGCCCGCCTCGATGCTGCTGTTCGCGGCCGGCACCCTCCTGCTGGCCGCGGCCCTGCGCTCGCGCCCACCGCCATGGCTGCGCGTCGCGGCGGGCGCGGCCGCCCTGTCGTGCGCCGCGGGGATGACCCTGACCGGCCGGACCGCGCCGGGCGGCGACATGACGGTCCTGCAGGCCGACATCGGGCAGGGGGACGCCGCGGTCTTCGTGTTCCCCGACCGCACCGCCGTGCTCGTGGACACCGGGCCGTCGTGGCCGGGAGGATCGCAGTTCGAGCGCGTGCTGGACCCCTGGCTGCGGCGCGAAGGCGTGCGCGAACTGTCGGCGGTGGTGCTGACCCACGGGCACGACGACCACGACGGCGGCGCGACGGAGGTGGCCGCCGGACGGGAAATCGAGGCCTGGGTCGTGGGAGGGGAGGCCGCTCCCCCTGAGAGCAGGGCCGCTGCCGCCTGCCCGTCGCCGGGCACGGTCGTCCATGCCGGCGGCGGCTGGGACCTGCTCTGCCTCGCCGCCTTGCCGGCCGAGGCGACGACCGCCGACGAGAACGACCGTTCCGTCGTGCTCGCCCTGCGCCGCGCGGGTCGGACCGTGGGGCTGTGGATGGGCGACCTGGAGGTGGCGGGCGAAGCCGGGTTGCTCGCGAGCGGCTGGCCGGCGCCGGAGGGGGGGATCGAGGTGCTCAAGGCCGGCCACCACGGCAGCCGCACCTCCAGCGGCGCGGCCCTGCTGGACGCCGTGTCGCCGCGCCTGGTCCTGATCAGTTGCGGGGTCGAGAATTCGCACGGCCATCCCAGTCACGGCCCCTTCCTGTCCCGCGGCGACACGTTGCCGATCCTGCGCACCGATCTGGTGGGTTCCGTGCGGTTGCGATGGCGGGGATCGGCCTCGGTGCAGATCGAAACCTCGCGCGTGACGCCGTCGGCGGCGTCGCTTGACACCGGCAGGGGGCCTGCGTACCATGCGCGCGTCGCGCCGACGGCGCGATCGGAACCCCTGCCCGACACCGTCCAACCGAACCGGGAGCCCCATGTCCAGCCTCCGCAGCACGGTCGATCTCGGCCTGATGCCTGATCGTCGGGGGAAGGTGCGCGAGATCTTCGATCTCGGCCGGGAACTGTTCATCGTCGCGACCGACCGCATCTCCGCCTACGATGTGGTGATGGACCAGATCGTGCCTGGGCGCGGCGTGGTATTGTCCGTGATGACAATGGCATGGATGGATTTCTTCAAGGAAATCCCCAACCATTTGGTGACGGCCGAACCCGACTTGTTCCCGGCGCCGTTCCGGGCGCATCGCGACGTGCTGGCCGGCCGCTCCATGCTGGTGCGCAAGGCCGCCCCCTTCCCGGTGGAATGCATCGCGCGGGGGTACCTCTCGGGGTCCGGCTGGCGCTCCTACCAGCGGGACGGCACGATCTGCGGGCACGCGTTGCCGTCCGGACTGCAGAAGTCGTCGCCCCTGCCGGCGCCGATCTTCACCCCCTCGACCAAGGCCGAGCAGGGCCACGACGAGAACATCGACTTTGCGGGCGCCTGCGCCCTGGTCGGCGAGGCGGACGCGACCCGCCTGCGCGACGTCACGCTCGACCTCTACCGCCGCGCCGCCGCCTACGCGAGCGCCGGCGGCGTGCTGATCGCCGACACGAAGTTCGAGTTCGGCCTGGTCGACGGCGAGCTGACCCTCATCGACGAGGTGCTCACGCCCGACTCCAGCCGTTTCTGGCCCGCGGCCGAGCACCGCCCGGGCGAGGAGCCGCCGAGCTGGGACAAGCAGATCCTGCGCAACCACCTGGACACCCTGGACTGGAACCACGAGCCGCCGCCGCCCCGCCTGCCGGCGGAGATCCTCGAGCGGACGGCCCGTCGCTACCAGGACGTCCTGAACCTGCTGTTCGCCGAGGAGGCCCGCAGATGGCACCAGGCCCTGATCTGAACCGCCGCCGCCGCGCCCTGTTGAGCGTGACCGACAAGTCCCGCCTCGGCGAATTGGCCCGCGCCCTGGACGGCCGCGGCTACGAGCTGGTCGCGAGCGGGGGCACCGCGGCCTCGCTACGCGACGAGGGGCTCGCCGTGCGCGACGTGAGCGAGGTGACGGGCTTCCCGGAGATCTTCGGGGGGCGGATCAAGACCCTGCACCCGCTGGTCTTCGGCGGCATCCTCGGGCCGGACGAGGCCGCGTTGACCCAGGCCGCCGGGCTGGGCGTGCTGCCCTTCGACGTGGTCGTGGTCAACCTCTACGACTTCACCGCGGCGGTCGACGCCGGCGCGGACGAAGCGGCCGCGATCGAGAAGATCGACATCGGCGGGCCGTCCCTGCTGCGCGCCGCCGCCAAGAACCACGCCCGCGTCTGCGTGCTGCCGGACCCGGCGTTCTACGACGACTTCCTCGAGGCCATCGCGGGCGACGCGGGTTTCCCGGACCTGGAATTCCGCCGCAACATGGCGGCGGCGACGTTCGCCGTCACGGCGGACTACGATGCCGCCATCGCGGACTGGTTCGTCGGCGGGCACGCCTGCTGCGACGACCCGGACCACGATCACGACCACGATCACGAGCAGATCCTGGGCATCGAGTTGCGCTACGGCGAGAACCCCCACCAGAAGGCCGAGCTGATGCTCCCCGGCGAGGACACCGAGGACCCGCTGATCGGGATGGGGCTGCGCCAGCTGGGCGGGAAGGAGATGTCCTTCAACAACCTGGTGGACGTTGTCGCCGCGGTGAAGCTCGTCGACGACCTCGAGGTCGGCGGGCAGGTCGCCTGCGCCGCGATCAAGCACACCAACCCCTGCGGCGTCGGCCTCGGGGCCACGGCGACGGCGGCCCTCGCGCGCGCGCTGCTGGGGGACCCCGATGCCGCGTTCGGCGGCGTCTTCGCCTTCACCGGCGAGGTGGATGCCGGCGTTGCCGAGGAGCTGCACGCGCGCTTCTGCGAGGTCGTCGTGGCGCCCGCCTTCACCGAGGCCGCGCTGGACCTGCTGGGACGCAAGAAGAACCTGCGGCTGCTGTCGCTGGACCGCGAAGCGTTCCGCGCCGCCACCTGGGGGCAGGTGCGCATCTTCGGCGACGTGCAGCTGCACCAGGACGAGGACGAGGGCTTCCCCGAGCTGGAGTCCTGGCGCCACGTCGCCGGCCCCACGCCGGACGCGGGCACCGCCGGCGCGCTGCGGCTGCTGTGGCGGATCTGCAAGCACGTCAAGAGCAACGCCGTCGTGCTGGGCGACGCCGCCGGCACCCTCGGCGTCGGCGCCGGCCAGATGAGCCGCGTCGACAGCGCGCGCCTGGCGGTGCGCAAGGCGGCCGACCGGGAGCTCGCGCTGGCGGGTTGCGCCTGCGCGTCGGACGCGTTCTTCCCGTTCCCGGACGGCATCGAGGAGCTGCACGCCGCCGGCGTGCGCGCCGTGGTCGCGCCCGCGGGCTCGATCCGCGACGCCGACGTCATCGCGGCCGCCGAGCGGCTGGGCGTGACCCTGATGCACACCGATCGCCGCCACTTCCGCCACTGAGCCCGGCCGGCGCGTCGCCGCCGGCCCGACGCAGGAGGACCATGACCCACGCGAGCGGCCGCCGCGACCAGCCCCAGGTGGCGGTCCTGGACTACGGCTCCCAGTACACGCAGCTCATCGCGCGCCGCCTGCGCGAGCTCGGCGTGTACAGCGAGATCACGCCGTTCTCGCGGGCCCGCGAGCTGCTCGGCCGCGACGACGTCCGCGGGATTGTGCTGTCGGGCGGGCCGTCGTCGGTCGACGACCCCGGTGCGCCGGACCTCGACGCCGGACTGCTGGCCGAGGGCAAGCCGCTGCTCGGCATCTGCTACGGCATGCAGCTGATCTGCCGCCGCCTCGGCGGCGCCCTGGAGGCTTCCGACCGCCGAGAGTACGGCCCGGCGCAGATCGAGCGCCTCGCGGACGACGCCCTGTTCGACGGCACGCCGTCCGCGCAGCCGGTGTGGATGAGCCACGGCGACCGGGTCGCCCGCCTGCCCGAGGGCTTCGTCGTCCTGGCGCGCTCCGCCTCGATCCCCTTCGCCGCGGCCGGCGATCCCGCGCGCCGCATCTACGCCGTGCAGTTCCACCCCGAGGTCGCGCACACCGAGCACGGGCTGACCCTGCTGCGCAACTTCGCCCGCGGCGTCTGCGGCCTCGCGGGCGACTGGTCCGCCGCGCATTTCGTGGCCGGAGCGGTGGCGGAGATCCGCGAGCGGGTCGGCGACGGCCAGGTGCTCTGCGGCGTCTCGGGCGGCGTCGACTCCACCGTGACGGCCTCGCTGATCGACCACGCCGTGGGCGACCGCCTGCATGCCGTGTTCGTCGACAACGGGCTGCTGCGGCTGGGGGAGGCGGGCGAGGTCGAGCGCGACCTCAACGCCTTCCTGCACCGGCCCGTGCGCCGCATCGACGCGCGCAACCGCTTCCTGACCGCCCTGCGCGGCGTCGAGGAGCCCGAGCGCAAGCGCAAGATCATCGGCGGGACCTTCATCGAGGTCTTCAAGGACGCGACGCGGGACCTGGGGGAGGTGTCGTTCCTGGCGCAGGGGACGCTGTACCCGGACCGCATCGAATCGGTGTCGATCAACGGCCCGAGCCACGTCATCAAGTCCCACCACAACGTCGGCGGCCTGCCCGCCGAACTGGGGTTCGAGCTGATCGAGCCGCTGCGCGACCTGTTCAAGGACGAGGTGCGGGCCGTGGGGCGCAGCCTGGGCATCCCCGACAGCCTGCTCATGCGCCACCCGTTCCCGGGCCCGGGCCTGGGCGTGCGCATCCTCGGCGAGGTGTCGCCGGAAAAGGTCCGCCTGCTGCAGCGCGCCGACCATATCTTCATCCAGGAACTGCGCGACGCCGGCCAGTACGAGCGCATCTGGCAGGCGGGCGCGGTGCTGCTGCCGGTCCGCACCGTCGGCGTCATGGGCGACCAGCGCACCTACGAGGCGGTGGTGGCCCTGCGGGCGGTGACCAGCCTGGACGGGATGACCGCCGACTGGGCCCGCATCCCCGACGACGTGTTGGCACGCGTCGGCAACCGCATCATCAACGAGGTGCCCGGCATCAACCGCGTCGTCTACGACATCAGCAGCAAGCCGCCGAGCACCATCGAGTGGGAATGAGATCGGGCGAAACGGGATGAACACGCGCCTGCGCACCGGCCTGCACCTGTTCGTCGCGGCCGCCCTCTGGGGGGCGGCCGCGTCCGTCGCGGCGCAGCCGACCGACCCCCATCACCCCGCCGACCCCGATCTGGCGCGATGGCGCGGCGAACGCCGGGCCGCTCTGAAGGCGCGCGCGCTGGACAAGGACGCCGCGGCGGAATTCGGGCTGCTGGTCATCCCGGTGGACTTCGACGGCGAACGGTTGCCCGCCGCCTGGGAGGCGGCGCGCGATCTGGCGCCGCGCCTGCTGGAGGGAACCGGTTCGCTGAAGGGCTACGTCGACGCGGCCTCCCGCGGCCGGCTGGGCCTGCGCCTGGTGCTGTCGCCGCTGGTGCACCTGCCCGGCTCGCCGGGCGACTACTCCGATCTCGGTCTGCAGGGTTTCACCAGGACGCGCCTGTTGGCGCAGCGGTCGCTGGCGGAGGCGGCCGCCTTGGGGGTGCCGTTCGCGGCGGCCGATCGGGACGGCGCCGACGGGGTGCCGGGCAGCCCCGACGACGACGGCGAGGTCGACGGCGTGCTCATCCTGCACGCCGAAGCCGGCTGGGAGGGGGAACCCGCGGGCGTGGTCGTCCCCCTGCAGTACTTCCTCGAAGACCCGGTCGTGCAGTCGGGCACGGCCGCCGCCGTCTACGCCGTGGCCAGCCTGCGCAGCGGCCTGGGCATCTGGGCCCACGAGACGGCCCACCTCTTCGGACTGGACGACCGCTACGACGTGTTCCTGCCGGGCACCGGGGAAGCGACGGCCCGCGGCGGGCTCGGCGCCTTCAGCCTGATGGCCGGCGGCGCCCGCGACGGCGCGGGCGACCACGCGCCGGCGCTGCCGGACGCCGAGAGCGCGCTGCAGCTCGGCTGGCGCGACGAGCGCGTCCTGGTCGGGCGGGGCGACGGGCCGCAGGTCCTGCCGGCCGGCGAAGTCTGGCGGCTGCCGGCGGGGCCGCTCAACCCGGGGCAGTGGTTCCTGCTGGAGCGGCGCGGCGGCACGCCGCCCTGGGACCCGGTGCTGCCGGACCCCTCCCTGGTGATCTGCCACGTCGACGGCGACCTGCCCGACGACGCGCAGTCGGCGCTCGGCACGCGCCACCTGCGGGTCCGGCTCGTGGAAGCGGACGGCGACCAGGACGTCGCGGCCGGTCTCGCCGCCGGCGACGCGGGAGATGCCTTCTCGGCCGCCGCCGGCCCCGTGGACTGGAATGCCGGCACCTCGCCGTCGAGCCACGGCTATCTGGGACCGAGCGGCGTGGCCTGCACCCTGACGCGGGAAGGCGACGAACTGTCGGTCGCCTGGGTCACGGCCGGGCACCGGCTCGCGCTCGAACTGCGCCTGGTGCCGGCCCCCGGCGACACCTTGGTCGACCTGCTGGTCCGCGATCCCGATCTGGCGTCCGCCCCCCTCGCGATCACCCTCGGGCTCGACGGGGGCGCCACGCCTTGGGGCGAATTCGCGCCGGGCACCTCCGCCGTCACGCGCGAGCTGATCGAGTCCGCGCCCGGGGAGTGGCGCCCCGCGACGCCCATCCGCTGGCTGCCGGCCGGCGATCCCCCGGCCGGCGCCGCGACCACCTTCGTCGCGGAGCTGCGCCGCGACGGAGCGGTGCTGGGCAGCGAGACCCGGAGCTGGTTGTGGCGCGAGGCTGACGATCCCTTCAGCACGGCGGGTTGGCCCGGGGACTGGGACGTGCTGTCTGACGGCGGGACGACCTGGCACCTCTGGGACATGGCACTGCCGTCGCCGGTCCTGGCCTGCACCGACGCCGCCGCCGCGACGCCGATCGACTGGCCCGAGGTGACGTACGGGAACAGCGATGAAGCCGTGCTGGTCAGCCCAGCCTGGCGCGGCGAGGGGCGCGCCCTGCGCATCGTCCATGCGCTGGACGCCCTGCTCTGGAGTCCCGGCCTCGGCGCGGACGGCGCGGTGCTGGAGGCCCTGGCAGCCGACGGCACGATCGTGGCCCTCGTCCCGAGCGGCGGGTATCCCGGCTCCATGGCGCGGGACGTCGACAATCCCCTGTTCGGCCGGCCGGCGTTCATCGGCCCCGGCGAACTGCTCGCCGACGACCGCCCGCTCTGGCGGGCCGACGTGGTGCCCCTGCCCGCCGCCTTGGCCGACGGCGCGCGCCTGCGTCTGCGCTTCGCCAGCGACCCGCTCTGGCGCGGCCGCGGCTGGCTGGTCGCCGACCTCGCGCTGGTCCCGGCCGAGGATGCCGAGCGGCCCTGCCGCGCCGTGTGGGACCCCGCGGCGGACGGCCTGCTGGTGACCTGGCCGTGGGAGTCGCCGACCACGCTCACCGTAGAATTCAGCCTCGATCGGGGCGCGTCCTGGGTGACGGTCTGGGAGGGGGCGCCTCCGGGCGGCCCCGTCGCCAGTCAGCATTTCGTGCCAGCCGGGCAGATGCTGGTGCCGCCCCTCGCCGCGACCACGCGGGCCCTGGTCCGGGCCCGACTCCGCTTGCCGCTGGGAGAGGTGGCCACGCCCGTCGCCGTCCACGCGCCGGCGACGCCCGCCGCCGCCGCGCTGGGATTGCCGGCGCCGAATCCCGGCCGTGGACTGATCCGCGTGCCGGTCTCCGTTGCGGCCGGGACCGCGCGTCTGGCGATCCACGACCTGCGCGGTCGCCGGGTCCGCGCCTGGGAGCTGGCGGCGGGCGATTTCGTCGTCGCTTGGGACGGTCGCGACGACCGGGGGCGGCGGTTGCCCTCCGGCGTCTATATCGTGCGCCTGGAACACGGAGGTTCGGTCATGACCAGAAAGGCGACCCTGGAACGATGAAGCGCCTGCTCACCACGCTGCTCTTGCTCGCCGCCGCCGCCGCGCCGGTCCGCGCCGCGCTGCTGGTCGACCCGTGCCTGGAGGATTTCCGGGTCGGCGACATCGCGCAGGGTCCCGCCGCCTTCACGCCGCGGGGCTGGGCCGGGAACCTCTTCGAACGCCCGGCCTGGTCGCCCCTGTGGAGCGGCGCCTGGGACAACCTCTTCCGCTTGACCGCAACGGAGCGATCCGGGCTCGCCGCCTGGCCGCTCTTCGTGGCGGTCAACGGCGGCGACCCGGAACGCGCCGCCGGCTGGTGGGACGATCTGGCGACCGCCTGGACGGAAACCCGGCTCGGGTTGGCGCCCGACGCCCGGGATTCGGCGGCCCGGAACTGGTTGTCCTACGAGCGCACCAGCATGGCGGTCTTCGGCGCCCTGGACCGGGGGGACACCGCGACCGCGCTCACGGCCACCGACGCGGTGCTGGCGCTGGACGGTCTGGCCGACGAGACGCGCCTGATCTGGAGCCTGCGCCGCCGGGCGCTGGCCGCGACGGCGGCGGATGCCGGTCCCTGGGAGGAACTGCTCACGCTGCACGCCTGCGACCGCGACGCGGGCTGGGAACTCTGGCGGGCCCGCGCCGCCGCGACCGGCAGCGATCCGTTGTCGTTGCCCTCGCAGCCCGCCCGCTGGGCGCGCTGGCTGGTGGCGGCCGGTGACGACGCGCTCGCCGCGAACCAGCTCGAGAAACTGGCCGTGCCCGACGACGTCAAGGCCGGGCTCGGCGCCCGGCTGCTGGACGGGGCCGAACTGCGGCGACATTTCCAGGACCACCCCAACCCGCCCGCCGACGAGGAACTGCAGGACTGGTGGCTCCAGGGCCGCCTGCGGTTGGCCGGGTCGTCGGCCGAGGAGGCGGAAGCGCTGTCGGCGCTGCCGGGACTGGCCGTCGCCAACCGAGCCTGGCTGTTGCGGCGCGCCGGCGACCGGCGCGCCGGTGAAGGCCTCTGGGGCGCCGCCCTCGCCGACTTCCGCACGGCGCTGCTGCTGGCGGAACGCTCGGGGCGGTCCACGGTCCTGAACCGGGTGCGGGCCGAGATCGACCGCGCGCGTTCGCTGGCGGACCAGCAGGGACGGCCCGACATCCGGGCCGAACTGGACGGGCTCTGGAGCCCGCCGGTCGTGCGCGAGAGCGAGGGCCCGCGGGTCGCGGCCGCCCGCGCCAAGGTGAAGCGGGGGCGCGCGCCGGACCTCGAAGCGCGCGGGCTGCCGGACTTCCCCGCCCGCGCCCGCGGCGTCGAAGCGGCGGTCTGGCGCGTCTGGGCCCGGCAGGGCCGGTCGCTGGCGCAGGCCAGAGCCGCGGACCCCGCGGCCGCCGCCTACGACACCCTGCTCCAGGCCGTGGCGGCCGCCGGCCGGCTCTCGGACCAGCGGCGGGCGGCGGCGGCGGCCTGCGGCACCGCGTTGGCGTCCGCCGGCTGCGGGGAGCGCGTCGCCCTCTGGCTGCTGGCGGCGGCGGCGGCGGCGACCGGCCCCGTGCTGCCGCCGGGCGAACCCTCGCCCGTGCCCGACCTGGTGGAAACCAACGCCGACGAGCTCGTGAGGCACGCCCTCTTCGGCGCGGCCCTGCTGGCCGGCGACGACCGGGGACGGCTGGCCGCCGGCACCCGGACGCCGCGCGGCATGCTGAGCGAGGACGAGCGCCTGCTGCTGGTCTTCCCCGTGCCCTCCGGCGGGGAGGTGGCGGCCCTGCTGGCCGGCGGCGCCGAACCCCGGCTCGCCCTGGCCGTGGCGCGCAACGAATCGCTCTTCGACCCCGCGGTGCGCTCGCACGCCGGCGCCCTGGGCTACATGCAGATCATGCCGTTCCACTACCGTGACGGGGCCCGCCGCGACGGCGACGTGGACTGGCGGCGCAGCGCGACGTCCCTGCGCAAGGGCCGGGCCCTGCTGGACGAGAACGCGCGCCGCTACCGGGGCGACCCGTACCGGACCCTGGCGGCCTACAACGCGGGACCGGCCGCGGTGGGGCGCTGGACCGGCCAGTTGGGCCGCCGTTCCGGCCGCCAGGCGTTCCTGGAATGGATCGGTTATGCTGAGACGCGCCAGTACGTGGAGAAGGTTTTAATTGACCGCGAGGTCTACGACTGGATACTTAACGACGCTGCCGGCGCGCTCGGTGCCGGTGTCGTCCTGGACTGACCCAAGACCGGCGCGCCCCTATGACTATAGAAGACAAAGAGTTGCCGCACTCGCCCCCGGCCCGCACCTGGCGCGACAGCGTGGAGTGGGGCCGCAAGGCGATCCATGTCAGCTCGACAGTGCTGGCCGTCTGGGTCCTCTCGGTGCCCGATCCGTGGACCACGGCCGGCCTGGCGGCGGCGACGCTGTTCGTCATGGCCGTGGACCTGGCCCGGCTGCGCATGAAGCGCTGGGCGCTCTGGTTCTACCGGAAATTCCCGCTGATCTTCCGCCGCGACGAGCGCCACGACCTGTCCGGCGCCTCGGTGATGATGATCGGCGCCACGCTGGCCTCGTTCCTGTTCCCGCCGGCGCCGGCCGCCGCCGGCATCCTCTGCCTCGCCTGGGGCGACTCGGCGGCGGCGGTGGTGGGGCAGGCGGTCTCGTTCCGACGGCGCCAACTCGGCCTAGAACGCGACGACGGCACGCGGGCCCCGGTGGTGATCCGCCGCCGCGGCAAGACCTGGGTCGGGACCTTCGCCTGCTTCGCGGCCTCGACCCTCGTGACGGCCCTGGTGCTGCGCGGCGAGCCCGCGTTCGCCCTGGCGACGGGCGCCGTCGCCGCGATCATGGAACGCTGGACGCCGGGCCGCTGGGACAACCTGACGATCCCGCTGGCCTCGGCGGCGGCGATCCAGTTCTGCCACACCTGGCTGCGCTGACCGCGCCCGCAGACGCCGCCCGCGACAGGCGGCGGCGCCGTCGCGCCGAACCGAAAGAAAGACCGCGATGATCACCTCGATGATGCAGAAGCTCTTCGGCAAGAAGTCGCAGCGCGATTTCAAGCGCCTGCAGCCGTTGCTCGAGGAAGTGAAGCTGGCGCGCGCGCCCTTCGCCGCGCTGGACGACGACGCCCTGCGCGCCAAGACCGAGGAGTTCCGCCGCCGCCACGCCGACGGCGAGAGCCTCGACGCCCTGCTGCCCGAGGCCTACGGCCTGGTCTGGGAGGCCTGCCGCCGGCTGGCCGAGCGCCGGACGTCCTGGCCGGTCTGGGACCGCGAGGTGGCCTGGGACATGGTGCCCTACGACGTCCAGATCGTCGGCGCCATCGTGCTGCACCAGGGCAAGATCGCCGAGATGGCCACCGGCGAGGGCAAGACCCTGGTCGCGGTGATGCCGCTGTACCTGAACGCCCTGTCCGGCAAGGGCGCCCACCTGGTGACGGTCAACGACTACCTGGCCCGCCGCGACGCCGAATGGATGGGCGGCGTGCTGCGCTTCCTGGGCCTGCGCATCGGCTTCATCGTCAACAACATGACGCCCGACGAGCGGCGCGAGGCCTACAACTGCGACGTCACCTACGGCACGAACAACGAGTTCGGCTTCGACTACCTGCGCGACAACATGTCCGTGCGCCGGGAGCACCTCGTGCAGCGCGGCTTCCACTTCGGCATCGTCGACGAGGTCGACTCCGTCCTGATCGACGAGGCCCGCACGCCGCTGATCATCTCCGGCGCCGTCGACAAGTCGACCCACCGCTTCGAGGAGCTGCAGCCCCGGGTCGAGAAGCTCTTCCGGCGCCAGAACCGGCTGATCAACGACTGGCTCGGCGAGGCCGAGCGCATCCTGCGCGACGTGAACGAGGACGGCGACCCCGTCGCCGTGGACCAGGACACCGGGGTGCTGCTGCTGCGCATCTCGCGCGGCGCCCCCAAGAACAAGCGCTTCCGCCGCCTCGGCCAGCTGCCCGGCGTGCTCGACGCCGTCCGCCGCACCGAGGAGAACTTCATGCGCGACAAGGCCATGTGGGAGGCGGACGAGCCGCTTTACTACGTGGTCGAGGAGAAGCATCACGGGGTCGACCTGACCGAGAAGGGCCGCGTCGTGCTGTCCGAGGACGAGCCGGACTTCTTCGTGCTGCCCGACCTCGCCCTGCGCGTCGGCGAGATCCAGCAGGACGAGGAACTCGACCGCGACGCCAAGGCCGCCCGCATCGCCGAGGTGGAACGGGCCTACGCCGTCAAGAACGAGCAGATCAGCAACGTCGATCAGCTGCTGCGCGCCTACACCCTCTACGAGAAGGACGACGAGTACGTCGTCATGGAGGGCAAGATCCAGATCGTCGACGAGTTCACCGGCCGCCTGATGCCGGGCCGCCGCTTCAGCGAGGGCCTGCACCAGGCCCTGGAGGCCAAGGAGGGGGTCAAGGTCGAGAAGGAGACCCAGACCCTGGCCACCGTCACGCTGCAGAACTTCTTCCGCATGTACGAGAAGCTCGCCGGCATGACCGGCACCGCGGTGACCGAGGAGGCCGAATTCGGCGAGATCTACAAGCTGGAAGTGGTGGAGATCCCCACCAACGAGCCGGTGCGCCGCGCCGACCAGGACGACATCATCTTCCGCACCAAGAAGGAGAAGTTCAACGCCATCGTCGACGAGGTCGCGCGCCTGCACGAGGCCGGGCTGCCGGTGCTGGTCGGCACCACCACCGTCGAGGTCAGCGAGTTCCTGAGCCGGCTGCTGAAGCGCCGCGGCATCAACCACAACGTCCTGAACGCGAAGCACCACAAGAGCGAGGCCGAGATCGTGGCCGAGGCCGGCCGCCGCGGCGCGGTGACCATCGCCACGAACATGGCGGGCCGCGGCACCGACATCAAGATCGACCTGCGCGACCTGATGCAGCTGGCCCCCGGCACGCCCTTCGACAAGACCACGGCGACCGTCGCCGACGAGCCCGCCGGCCTGCACATCATCGGCACCGAGCGGCACGAGAGCCGCCGCATCGACCGCCAGCTGCGCGGCCGCGCCGGCCGCCAGGGCGACCCCGGCGCCTCCATCTTCTACCTGTCCCTCGAGGACGACCTGATGCGGCTGTTCAACTCCGACCAGCTGATCAAGATCATGGACCGGCTCGGCGTCAAGGAGGGGGAGGTCATCACCCACCCGATGGTGACCCGGGCCATCGAGAAGGCCGCCCAGCGCGTCGAGGGCCACAACTTCGGCATCCGCAAGCACCTGATCGAGTACGACGACGTCGTCAACAAGCAGCGCGAGGTCATCTACTCGCTGCGGCGCGAGATCCTGCTGGGCGAGGACATCTCCGAGCTGATGCGCGAGGACATCGCCGCGGTGGTCGACGCGCTGCTGGCCGAGCACACCGACCCCGAGCGCGCCAACGACGACTGGAACTTCGACGAGCTGGAGCGGGAGTTCCAGTCGCTCTTCCTGACGCCGCTGCCGGTGCCCAAGGCGGACCGCCTGACGGTCGGGCACACGGCCCTCGGCGAGGACATGCTCGAGGCGGCCCTGGCCCGCTACGCCGACAAGGAGCTGCGCCTGACGCCCGAGGTCACCCGCCAGCTCGAGCGCTACGTCAAGCTGCAGGTCATCGACGAGCACTGGAAGGACCACCTCAACCAGCTCGTGATGCTGCGCAGCGGCATCGGGCTGCGCTCCTACGGCCAGCGCGACCCCCTGGTCGAGTACAAGGGCGAGTCCTACAAGATGTTCCAGGAGCTGATGGCGAACATCGAGCGCGACTCCGTGCGCCTGTTCTACCGCGCCGAACTCGTGTCCCGGCCGGCGCCGCCGCCGGTGCCCGAACCGTCGCGCCTGCAGGCGCGGCACGACGAGGTCGGCTACCTGGGCGCCGGGCACGGCCCGGCGGGCGTCCCGGTGGACGAGGCCGTCGGCCCGCCGTCCCCGGCCGTGCCGCCGCCCGGATCCGAGCGGCCCCTCCAGCGGCAGGAGCCCCGGATCTCGCGGAACGACCCCTGCCCCTGCGGGAGCGGCAAGAAGTACAAGAAGTGCTGCGGCCGGCTCGATGAGCGGGCGACGTGAGGAGACGCGTGTGAAGCTGATCATCGTCGAGTCCCCGGCCAAGGCCAGGACGATCGAGAAGTTCCTGGGCGAAGGCTACGCGGTGGCGGCCAGCTACGGCCACATCCGCGACCTGCCCGGCACCGCGGCCGAGATCCCCGCTTCCTGCCGCGACAAGCCCTGGGCCCGCCTGGGCGTGGATACCGACGACGGCTACCGGCCCGTCTACGTCGTCTCCAGCGAGAACGCGAAGCACGTCGCGCAGCTCAAGAAGCTGCTCAAGGGCGCCGACGAGCTGCTGCTGGCCACGGACGAGGACCGCGAGGGCGAGGCCATCAGCTGGCACGTGCTGGACGTCCTGCAGCCCGCGATCCCGGTGCGCCGGATCGCCTTCCACGAGATCACGCGGCACGCCATCCTCGAGGCCCTGGCCAACCCGCGCGACCTGCACCTGGACCTCGTCCAGGCGCAGGAGAGCCGCCGCATCCTGGACCGGCTCTTCGGCTACACGCTGTCGCCCGTGCTCTGGAAGCGCGTGCGCACCAAGCTCAGCGCGGGCCGCGTGCAGAGCGCCGCCCTGCGCCTGCTGGTCGAGCTGGAGGAAGCCCGGCTGCGCTTCCGCAGCGCCGAGTTCTGGGATCTCGAGGCGACCCTGATCCCGGCCTCCGGCGAGCCCTTCGCCGCGCGCCTGACCTCCGTCGACGGGCAGCGCCTGGCCGGGAGCAAGGATTTCGATCCCGACACCGGCCAGCTCAAGCTGCCCCGCAACCGGCAGGGCGACGGCGGCGCTCGCGGGGTGCTGCAGCTCGACGGCGACATGGCCCGGACGCTGGCCGCGTCCGCGGCCGAGGCGCTGCCCTGGCGGGTGGGGAACATCGAGCGCAAGGAGTCGCGCCGTCGCCCGAAGCCGCCGCTGACCACCTCGACGCTGCAGCAGGCGGCGAGCAGCCAGCTGGGGTTCACGCCCCGGCGCACGATGCAGATCGCCCAGAAGCTCTACGAGGGCGTCGACCTCGGCGCCGGCGAGCGCGAGGGTCTGATCACCTACATGCGCACCGACTCGTTGACGCTCAGCGAAGAGGCGCTGCGCAGCGCAGCCGAGCTGATCCGCACCGCGTACGGGCCGGACTACACGCAGGGACCGCGCCGCTACAAGACGGCGGCGAAGTCGGCCCAGGAGGCCCACGAGGCCATCCGGCCCACCGACCTGCGCCGGAGCCCGGACACGGTCGCCCGCTGGCTGGACAAGGAGGAGCGCGCCCTCTACGACCTGATCTGGCGCCGCACCCTGGCCAGCCAGATGACCGACGCCGTGGTGGACAGCACCGCCGTGGACCTGACCGCCAAGGCCGCCGGCAGCAGCCTGATGCTGCGCGCCAACGGCTCGGTGGTGCGTTTCCCCGGCTTCCTGAAGGTCAGCGGCAAGGAGGACCAGGACACCCTGCTGCCCCAGCTCGAGACGGGCCAGTTCCTGGGCCGTCCCGGGGACGCCGCCGTCCTGCACTCGCTCACGCCCACGCAGCACGCGACGACCCCGCCGGCCCGCTTCACCGAGGCCTCGCTCATCAAGCGGCTGGAAGAGGAGGGGATCGGCCGCCCCTCGACCTACGCGCCCACCATCTCCACCATCGAGCAGCGCGAGTACGCGGTGAAGCGCAAGGGGGCGCTCGTGCCCACCTTCATCGGCATGGCGGTCATCCACCTCCTGCGCAAGCACTTCGACCACTACGTCGACCTGAAGTTCACCGCCCGCATGGAGGAGGCGCTCGACGGGATCGCGGCGGGCGAGGTGGACCGCGTGGACTTCCTGAACACGTTCTACCGCGGCAGCGCGGCCGAGGGCCACGGCCTGGTGCGCGACGTCGACGAGCAGCTCCCGCTGATCGACTACCCCGCCATCGACATCGGCGCCGAGCCGGGGACCGGCGAGCCGCTCCAGGTGCGCATCGGGCGCACCTACGTCTACGTCCAGGCCGGCAACGGCGAGGGCGCCCGCCGGGCCACGCTGCCGGTGGACCTGCTGATCGACGAGCTGACCCCCGAGCGGGCCGCCGACCTGCTGGCCGCGCGCGAGCGGGCCGATGAGCCCATCGGTCGCGATCCGGACAGCGGCTTGAACATCTACGTGCGCACCGGTCCGTTCGGCCCGTACCTCCAGCTCGGCGAGGTCGTCGAGGACCAGCCCAAACCCAAGCGGGTCAGCCTGGGCCGCGCTGCCGATCCCGCCGCGATCGACCTGCCGGCGGCGCTGCGGCTGCTGTCGCTGCCGAGGGTCGTCGGCGTCTGCCCGGAGACCGGGAAGCCGGTCCACGCCGGGCTGGGCCGTTTCGGACCGTACGTCGAGCGGGCGCGCGTCTTCGCGAGCATCGACAGCACCGAGGCGCTGTTCACGATCACGCTCGAGGAGGCGCTGCAGCGCATCCAGAACAAGAACCGCAAACCGGTCCTCAAGGAGATCGGGAACCACCCGGAAAGCGGCGCTCCCCTGCAGGTCATCCAGGGCCGTTACGGCCCCTACGTGAGCGACGGCAAGCACCACGCCACGCTCCGCGACGGGGAGGACCCGCTGGCCGTGACCCTGGAGCAGGCCGTGGTCCTGATCGCCGCCGCGGCCGAGAAGAAGGGCCGCCGACCGGCCGGCCGCGCCCGGAAGGCGACAACGAAGAAGGCGACGACCAAGAAGTCGACGACCAAGAAAGCGACGACGAAAAAAGCTCCGACCAAGCAGACGACTAAGAAGAAAACGACGACCGAGAAGGCGACGACCAAGAAGACCCCGACCAAGAAGGCCGCGGCCAAGAAGAAGGCGCCCCGGAAAGCGGCGCCCCCCAAGAACTCGCGATGAACCGCCGCCGGGTCCACGTGGTCGGCGGCGGCCGGGCGGGCTGCGAGGCGGCCCTCCAGCTGGCCCG
>JAURXS010000375.1 GCA_030654305.1 bacterium
CAGGGATCGGCCGACGACACCGCCAGGACCGCGTTCCGCGGCCTGCTGATCGCCTGCACGCTCGTCGCCGTCCCCGTCTTCATCTTCGCGGAATGGATCCTGACGGCCTGGCTGGGGGCACCGTACGGCGATGAATCCGCCAACATCCTGCGGATCCTCCTGGTCGGCTTCGTCTTCAACGCCGTCGCGCAGGTGCCCTATTCGCGGATCCAGGCCCACGGGAAATCCCGGGTCACGGCGCTCGTGCATCTGGTCGAGCTGTTCCCGTACCTCGCCTTGATGATGCTCCTGATCGGCAAGTACGGCCTGATCGGAGCCGCCGCGGCGTGGACCGTGCGCGTGTGCGCGGACTTCTTCGCCCTCCAGTTCCTGTCGCGCAGGCTGGTGAGTTGACCATGCCGTATCTCGTGATCGGCAACGCGATCATCCTGCTGGTCATCGCGGCCGGCCTGCGGCAGCGGCTGTCGCCGTATTCGCCGCTGATGTTGAGCGCGTTCGCGTGGGTGACCGTCTTCGTCAGCGGCCTGATCTTCGGCCACCGGTTCTTCCCGGTGACGGATCGCGTCTTCGTCCTGTGGCTGATCTGGTTCCTCGTCTCCGGGCTCTTCTACTTCTTCGCGCCCGGGCCGCCGCGAGCGGGGCGCGCGCCCGAGCTGCGCCGCCTGCCCTTCGATTACACGCCCATCCTGGTGGTGCTGATCCTGTGGCTGGCCTACCAGGTCCAGTCCGTCGGCAACGCCGGGCCGGTGCAGTTCTTCCTGAACCTCCGACTCTCCTCCAACCAGATCGCCGGGTTCGAGTCCCTCGGGCTCGTGGGTCGGTTCTACCCCCTGGTGTTCGCGCTCTTCCTCTTCGAGCACGTCAACTCCCGCCCCGCCAACCGGCCGCTGCGCCTGCTGCTCTGGTGCTGGATGCTGCTCTACGCGTTCGCGACCATGGGGAAGTTCGCCATCCTCACGCCGGTGCTGGCGTGGGCGGTCGTCAAGGGCACGCGCTGGGTCCTGCCGACGCGCCGGCTGCTCATGCTGGTGCCGCTGCTGGTGGGGATCATGGCGCTGATCCACTTCGTCCGCGACGGGAACGGCCAGCAGCTCCGGGTCACCCAGCTCCTGGGCGTCTACACCTACTCGCCCATCGTCGCGCTGGGGTACATGGAGACGCCGCCCAGCGACCCGTTCGGAGCCCATATCTTCCGCTTCGTCTACGCCGCGGCCCACGCGACCATCGGCGGCGTGGAGCCGGTGCAGGTGATCCAGGAATACGTCGCGGTCCCGCATCTGACCAACGTGTTCACGGCGCTCCAGCC